>NZ_JBHWJI010000004.1:0-255943 GCF_042731515.1 Streptomyces sp. NPDC059850 | reverse complement strand
GCGCGGCGGTTCCCGAACGGAAACCGCCGCGCCGGTGGCTTATTCGGCGGGTCAGCGAGCGAGCACCAGGGTGGTGGGGGAGGGGGTGGCCAGGAAGCGGATGTCCTCGAACCCGGCGGCGGTGAGCCACGCGTGGTAGTCGCGGCGCCGCCACGTCGAGCCGTGGCGGCTCTTGAGCAGCATCTCCCCGGCGAAGGTCAGGGCGAACGGCGGGCCGCTGCGGTCGTCGTCGGTGATGTAGTCGGAGACAACGAGCGTGCCGCCGGGCCGCAGCGCCCGGCGTATCCGGGTGAAGACCGCCTGATTGGCCTTAGGCCCTTCCTGGTGGGCGATGTTGGAGTACATGACGATGTCGTGGTCGCCCTCGCCGAAGCCGACGGTGTGGAAGTCGCCGTCGACGTGGTCGACCCGGTCGCCCACGCCTCGCTCGGCCAGCAGCCGCCGGGCGATCGCGTTGATCGGCGCCCAGTCGATCTGGGTGGCGCGGGCGTCGGGGTTGAGCCCGAGCCAGACGGCCGAGCAGACCCCCGAACCGCCGCCTATGTCGAGGATCGAGACCTTCCCGGCGGCGGCCAGCCCGAGCGCCTCGGCGGCGATGTGTGCCACGGGCACGGACTGCGCGGCGATGGCCTGGACGAGGTTCTCCCAGTGCGGGTTGTCGGCGACCTCCACCACCGCGTCCGACACCGGCCCCCCGGCGCGTACGACGTCGGGCAGTGCGGCCAGCGACTCCAGGTGGCCCATCTTGAGGCGGGCGAACCCGGCCAGGGACACCGGCCGCCCCGCCACGAGGAAGGTGGCCGCCTCCGGGGTGTTGCGGTAGCGGCCCCGCACCACCTCGACCAGGTCCAGGGCGACCAGACCGTCCAGCAGCGCCTGTGCGCCGCGCGGCGCGATCCCGGCCCGTTCGGCCAGCGCCTCCGGGGTGTCGGCGCCGTCCTCCAGGTGTGTGAACAGGTCGTACGTCGCCGCCGTGCCCAGAACTCCGGTGGCCCAGTAGCCGTTGATCATCCGCATGATCCGGTCGGAGGTGGGTCCGGCCTCCGGGCTGCCGGTGCTGTCGGTGCCGCTCATGCGATCCTCCCCGCGTACGGGCGCGGCGCGGCCTCGGCGGCCGGGCGCTCCCTGTGGTGATGGGCGGTGCCGTCGACCCAGGTGCCCAGGGCCATTTCGGCGGTGATGCCAGGGCCGAAGCCGGCGATCACGCCGGTGGCGTCCGCGGGCAGCGGCCCCTCCTCGAACCGTCTGCGCAGCGCGTCGAGCACCACCGCGCTGGCGATGTTCCCGTATTCGGTCAGCGTCCCCCAGCTGTGCCGGAAGACTGTGCGGTCGACCCCGAGGTAGGTGGCGAGGTCGTCCAGGATGCGGGGGCCGCCGGCGTGGATGATGTAGAAGTCGAGGTCGGCCGCGTCCCAGCCGTGCTCCTCGGCGAGGTCGCGCAGCACCGGGGCGAGCGGTTCCATGGTGCCCGGCACCCGGCGGTCGAGCTGGAAGTGGAACCCGGTGTCGCGCACCGCGTAGGAGATCCATTCCTCGGTGTTCGGAATGAGGTACGAGGCGTTGCGCCGCAGCTGGACACCGGTGACGCCGGGGCCGCCACGGCCGCGTACGACGGCCGCCGCGACCGCGTCGCCGAACAGCCCGTCGGACAGCAGTGAGCCGATGTCGTCGGCGTCGGGCTGGTAGCACAGCGAGCACAGTTCGCACGAGACGATCAGTACGTTGCTGTCCGGGTGGGCCGCGCAGAAGTCATGGGCGCGGTTGATGGCCGCCCCGCCCGCCGCGCAGCCCAGTTGGGCGATGGGCAGCTGCCGGGTGTCGTAGCGGAACCCCATGGTGTTGATCAGCCACGCGGTGAGCGAGGGCATCATGAATCCGGTGCACGACACATAGATGATCGCGTCGATGTCCTCGGCCCGCAGCAACGCGTTCGCCAGGGCCTCCTCGACGGCGTCGGGGCAGCGCTTTTTCGATTCGGTCTCGTAGACGCGGTTGCGTTCTTCGAATCCCGGGTGGTCCAGGGTCTTCTCGATGGGCTGCACCAGGTGCCGCTTCCGTACCCCGGTGTTCTCTATCAGCCGGAGTGCGAGCGGAAGCTGCGGCTTTCCCGCATGGGCTCTCCTGGCGAAATCCAGGGTCTGTTCCATGGTGATGGTGTATTCCGGTACGCGCACCGAGGGCTTGCAAAGGATGGGCATGTCCGGCGTCTGCCTCTCAGAAGGTGAAGAACATCAGGGTGAGGTCAGCTCGGGCGCAGGTGGTTCTTCAGCTCGGCCCGCAGCACGTCCACGACGCGTTCGGCCTGGTCCGGGCGGAGCTCGGCGTGCATGGGGATGGCCAGGTTGCGCTGGAAGAGATCCGCCGAGACCGGACAGCGCAGGGCGGTGTCGTACACCGGCTGCAGATGGCAGGCCCAGGTGCCGTGCCCGCAGCCGACGCCCCGGGCGCGCAGCGCGGCGGCTAGCCCGGAGCGGTCCACCCGCGGGTCGAGGGTCACCAGGTAGGACTGCCAGGCGTGGGTGCGGTCCCCGGGCACGTACGGCACCGTGAGCAGTTCCTCGTCGGCGAGCAGCTCCGCGTACGACGCCGCGATACGGCTCCGGCGGGCCAGGAGTTCGTCCACCCGGTCCAGCTGTACCTGGAGGATCGCGGCGGCGATGTCGGAGAGCTTGTAGTTGTACCCGATGTCGGTGAACGAGGGGATCGGCAGGCCGACCACCCGTGCCTGGTCGTAGATGCTCCCGATGCCGAACGACGACCGCAGCCGGGCATCCGCCCCGATCACCGGGTCGGCGGCGAGCAGCGCCCCGCCCTCACCGCTGCTGGCGCCCTTGCGGCCGTGGAAGGAGAGGCAGGCCACCGGTGCCAGCGCGCCCGCCGGGCGGCCCTGGTAGACGGCGCCGACCGCGCACGCGGCGTCCTCGACGACGAACAGGCCGTGGCGGTCGGCGAGGGCCATCAGTTCGGTGTAGTCGGCGGGCAGTCCGACGGTGTCCACCGCGATCACGCCGACCGTGCGCGGGCCGATCAGATCCGCCACCGCTCGCGGGTCGATGGTGCCGGTGTCGCGGCGTACGTCCGCGAAGACCGGGGTCGCGCCGACGTAGCGCACCGCGTGGGCCGGGGCGGGGAAGGTGTAATCGGCGACGATCACCTCGTCGCCGGGCTCGACGCCGAGCGCCAGCATGGCCAGGTGGAGCGCCGCGCCGCAGTTGCTGAGCGTGACCGCGTCCCCGACGCCGTAGCGCTGCTTCAGCTGGGCTTCGAGTGCCTTGCCCTTCGGACCCTGGCCGGCTGGCCAGCCCGAGGCGAACACCTCGGCGACGGCGGCGAGTTCCCGCTCGCCCAGGCTCGCGTGCACGAGCGGGATGCTGTCCGTGGTCGTCACCGTCATCGGAGGTCACCCCTCGGCTCCTGGGCGGGCGGGGTGAAGCGGAGCGGGGTGATCTGCTGGACGTCGTAGCGTTCGCGCATCCGCTCCACGGCCTCGGAGTCCACCGACCGCCCGGCGGCGAAGATCTCGACGATCTCCTCGAAGTAGCGCTCGTGCTCCGGGGAGGGCGAGCTCTGGAAGAGCATGCGGGCCGGTTCGTCCGTCGGATTGCGGAAAGCGTGCGGGCAGCCCGGCGGCACGAACATGCAGCTGCCCGTGACCGCCCGGGTGGCGCGGTCGCCCTTCGGCGACTCCCAGTCGTGCCAGGTGTCCGGGGTCCGCTCGGTGGGCTCGAACGCGAAGAGCTCCAGCTCCCCTTCCAGGACGTAGAAGAACTCCTGGGAATGGCTGTGGGTGTGCGCGCCGACGTCGAACCCCGGCGGCACGACCACCTCGAACACGGAGGCGGAGGAGCCGTCCGCGGCCGTGACCTTGAAGGTGACGTCCTGCGCCTTGGTGACGAGTTTCCGGCCGTGGCCGGGCGGGACGATGAGACCGCTCATGTGGTGTTCGCTCTCTCGAATTCCGGGAAAACCCGGAAACCGGGAAAACCCGGGAACCGGATCACTTCTTCGCCGTGAGAATGCCAGCGCTGACTTGGGGGCCACTGGGTCCGGGATTGGTGTCCGCTTGCCGCCAAGCCGGGGCCAACTCGCCGCGTATTCCCCGGCAAGGGACGGAGCCGAGGATGCGTTTCGCGGTCCACCGATCACCGTCGGAACGGCTGCATCCGTACGGAATTCAGGAATCCGAGGGGGAAACCATGCCGTCCGCCCTGCGAAGAGTTCTGCTCGCCGAGCCCCGGGGTGCCTGCGCCGGAGTCCACCGGGCCATCGAGACGGTGGAGCGCGTGCTCCAGGTGCACGGCGCGCCCGTGTACGTACGCAAGCAGATCGTGCACAACGAGCACGTCGTGCGGGAACTGGAGGGCAAGGGCGCCCGGTTCGTCGACTCGGAGGAGGACGTACCGGCCGGGGCCGTGTGCGTCTTCTCCGCACACGGGGTGTCCCCGCAGGTCCGCGACAACGCCCGGCGGCGCGGGCTCACCGTCATCGACGCGACCTGCCCGCTCGTGGCCAAGGTCCACCAGGAGGCCGTCCGGTTCGCCCGCGACAAGGACACGCTCATCCTCATCGGCCACGCCGACCACGAGGAGATCGAGGGCACCTACGGAGAGGCCCCGGAACGCACCGTCGTCGTCGGCAGCGTGGCGGAGGCCGGACGGCTCGACCTCGCACCGGGCACGACGGCCGCGTACCTCACGCAGACCACGCTGTCGGTGGACGACACGGCCGAGATCGTGGCCGTCCTCCACGAGCGGTTCCCGGGGCTGACCGGCCCGGCCAGCGCCGACATCTGCTACGCCAGCCAGAACCGGCAGAACGCGGTGAAGGCGATCGCGAGCCGCAGCGACCTCGTCCTCGTCGTCGGCTCCGCCAACTCCAGCAACTCGCTGCGCCTGGTGGAGGTCGCCCGGGCCGCGGGCACCGCTGCCCGGCTCCTGTCCGACCCGGACCTGCTCGCCGCCGCCTGGCTGGAGGGCGTACGCACGGTAGGCCTCACGGCGGGGGCGAGCGTGCCCGAGGCGCTGGTGGAACGGGTGCTGCGCCGACTGGCGGACCTGGGCTTCCAGGACGTCGAGACGGAGGTGACGGCCACCGAGAACGTGGCGTTCAAACTGCCGCCGGAGCTGGCGGAACCGGAGGCCGGGGAGGAAGCGGTGGCGGAGCGCGACGGTGTCGACGAGGAGACCTGCGGCAAGCTTCTGGACCGCGTCGACCGGCGGATCGAGGAGCTGCTGAGCGCCGAGAAGACGCACTGGAGCACTGTGGACGCCCGGGTGGCGGTGCCGGTGGCGGCCGTCGCGGAGCTGGTCGCGGCGGGAGGCAAGCGGCTGCGCCCCCTGTTCTGCGTCACCGGCTATCTGGCGGCGGGCGGCGCCGCGGACGAGGACACGGTCGTCGACGCGGCGGCGGCGCTGGAACTGCTGCACGCGTTCGCGCTCATCCACGACGACATCATGGACAACTCGCCCACCCGGCGCGGCGCCCCGACCGTCCACGCCGCGTACGCGGACCTCCACGCGCGGCGCGCCTGGGCGGGGGAGTCCCGCCGGTACGGGGAAGGTGTCGCCCTCCTCGCCGGGGACCTGGCGCTCAGCTACGCGAACCGGCTCGCGGGCAGGCTGACCGGCCCGGCGGCGCGGGTGTGGCACGAGCTGGTCACAGAGATGATCATCGGCCAGCAACTCGACATCGCGCTGGCCGCCGAGGTGGAGCCGGACCCGGAGCTGGCCCGCTGGGTCGCCGTCTGCAAGTCCGGCCGCTACACCATCCACCGCCCCCTCGCCCTCGGCGCGGCCATCGCCGGACGCCCCGGGCTGCACGCGGTCTTCGAGACGTACGGGGTCGCGGCCGGGGAGGCGTTCCAGCTGCGGGACGACCTGCTCGACGCGTTCGGAGACGCGACGGTGACCGGCAAGCCGACCGGCCTGGACCTCAGCGAGCACAAGATGACCCTGCTGATCGCGCTGGGCGCGGCCAAGGACCCGCGGGTCGCCCGGTTGGTCGAGGACAGCCGCCACGCCGACTGGAACCCGGCCGAACTCCGGGCCGCCCTGCTGGCCTCCGGAGTGCGCGCGGAGGTCGAGGAGCGGATCGACGCCCTGGTCGCCGACGCCCGCGCGGCCCTGGCGGACGCCGGGCTGCCGCACCGCTGGCGCCTGCGCCTCGCGGAACTGGCCGACATGGTCGCCTACCGCGACCGCTGAAAAGGGAGAAAACCGTGGGAAGCACGCTCTTGCACAAGCTGAGCCACAAGGCGAACCGCGCCGCCTCGGCCGGTACGCCGCCGCACCAGCACGGCCTCTACCTCGGTGTCGTACCGGAGCGAGCCGCGCGTGTCCGAGGCGCCATGCCGCTCGTCCTCGACCACGACCTCGACGTCCTCCCCGAGGCCGGGCGCAGGTTGACGGTACGTCAACTCGCGGACTATGTGGCGGACATCGCGAACCGGTTCGCCGCCGCCGGGGTGCGCCCCGGCGGCCATGTGGTGATCTGCAAGGCCCCCAACTTCGACCTCTGGCTGCTGGCGACGGCCGTGGAGCGCGTCGGCGCGGTCCCGGTGATGCTCTCGCAGCACCTGGACTCCGGGGCCATCGCCGCCCTGCTGGCCCGGCTGGAGCGTCCGTACCTGGTCACCGACGGGCCGAAACTGCGCTCCCTGACCGAGGACGGTGTGGACCTGGCCGAGCTGACCCGGGGCGTGATCGGCGTGGGTGACGCCGGTCCGGGCGCGGTCGCGCTCGCCGGCCTGGACGGCAAGGTCCCGGTGCGGCCGGTCCTGCGCGGACTGGACGAACCGGCGATGATCACCCACACCTCCGGCACCACGGGACTGCCCAAGCTGGTCGTGCACACGCCCCGGACGATGCGGTCCCGGCTGCGCCCGCAGCTGTTCCTGCTGGGGCTGATGAGGAAGCGGGGGACCGTCGCGATCCACATCCCCTTCGGCCATTCCCGGACGTTCGCGGCGATGTCGCTCTGCCTTCTCAAGGGGATGCCCGCGCTGCTGGTGAACGACGGCACCCCGGACGCCGTCGCCGCGTTCTTCGCCGAACGCCGCCCCTGGCTGATCGAGGCGCTGCCCAACTCCTTCCTGGCCTGGGAGGATCTGGCCGACGACGAGCGCCGCCCGTTCGCGTCGGTGAAGTACTTCAGCAGCACCTTCGACGCGATCCACCCGAGGACGGTACGCCGTCTGCTGCACGCCTCCGCCCAGCGGGCGCAGTTCTTCCAGATCTACGGGCAGAGCGAGGTCGGCCCCGCGGCCGGGCGCCCGTACTACCGCCGGTTCGTCCACCGGATGGACGGCCGCTGCGTGGGCTACCCCCTGCCGGGCAGCGCCCGGGTCAGGCTGGTGAGCCGTGACGGCAGGCGGCCCTCGCAGGCGAACCCCGGCTTCATCGAGGTCCGCTGGGACGGGATAGCGAAGACGTACCACGGCGAGCAGGAGCGCTACGACGCCAATGTGCGCGACGGCTGGTGGCGCACCGGGGACGTCGGCTACCGCACCTCGTTCGGCTGCCTGCACATGCTGGACCGCGAGTTCGACGCGATCCCCGGGGTGGGCAGCAACCTTGAGATCGAGGACATCCTCCTGGACGAGCTGGCGGAGCTGGCCGAGGTCGTCGTGGTGCCGGGGCCCGGGGACACGGCGGTCCCGGTCGTCTGCACCCACCGCGACGAGCCGCTGGACCCCGACCGCTGGCGCGCCGCCACGGCCGCGTACCCGCAGCTGGCGGACCCCGTCCAGATCCCGCTGGCCGAACTGCCGCGCACCGCCACGCTGAAGACCCGCCGGGTCGAACTCTCCCGCCGCCTCGCGGCCGGTCTGTAGAGCCCGCCGGTACCGGGGCCCGCCGATCGTCGCCGGGCCCCGGGGCGGCTACCAGGCGCCGTGGTCGAGCAGGCCCAGGGTGAGGGCGGCCACCGCCGTGGCCAGGAACACGATCCCGCCCACGATGTCGCGGGAGCCCACCCGCAGATGGGCGATGATCGCGCCGATGAAGTACAGCACGAGGCCGGAGGCGGCGAGAGTCCCCAGGAGCGGCACGGCGAACCCGGCCAGCAGTCCCACGGTGCCCGCCGCCAGCAACGTGCCCAGCACCGGTACGTACTTCCGCGGTATGCCCTTCATGTCCGCCTGGGTCTTCGGGTACTCGTGGCCGATCAGATACGTGACGGCGGCGCCGCCGTTGAATACCGCGCCGAGGATGGTGACCGTGACGTAGGCGATGAACACGTTCTCTCCGCTCTGCGGGGACAATGTTGATTTGTGACATCAGTCGTGCGCTGGTGATCGTACCCCCGGCGTGAGCGACCGGCGGCTACCCGACGATTGATCAACAACTGGGCAACAGTCGTTCCGCTTCTATGGAGTTGACGCCCCGTTAAGTGTGAGGGTCGAGCACATGACATTTCGATCCACCTCCCACGCCACCCGCCCCGCCCTCGCCGTCGGCGCCGTCTGTCTCGTACTCGCCCCGCTCACCGGATGCGGCGGCTCGGACGGCGGCGAACCGTCCTCCTCGAAGGGGCAGCCCAGCGCGCCCGCCGAGAGCCGGGCACCGGGCCAGGGAAAGGGGTCGAAGGACCCGGACGACCTCAACGGGGACGGCCACCGGGACCTCGTACTGCCCGCCCCGGCCCGGCGCGACCCGGAGAAGACCGGCCGGGACGAGCGCGTCGCGGTGGTCTACGGCTCGGCGAAGGGCCTCGACCCCGCGACCCGTACCGTCCACGGCCGCCGCGATCTGGGCCTGCCCGCCGCCTCGGACACCACCCCCGGCGCCGGGCCCGATCACGTCCCCACGGACGGCGTGGTGACCGCCGATCTGGACGGCGACGGCTTCTCGGACGTCGTCACCAACGCCGAGGGCGAGATGGCGGACGACGGGAACATCAGCGCCGCGCGGACCGTCCCGCACGTCACCTGGGGCGGACCCGGCGGACCCGGTCGCCCCGGGAAGGGCGCCGAGGCGACCCCGGTGAAGCTCCCGGAGAGCGCGTCGAAGCTGGGCGTGACCTCCGTCGTACGCGGCGACTTCGACGGCGACGGCCACCACGACCTCGCGGGGCTCGCCCAGAACCGGTCCTCGGCGGTGGTGCTGTACGGCCCGTTCACCCGCTCCGGCGATCCGAAGCGCACCGACACCTCCCTGCCGTGGACGGACGGGGACCTGGCCGCGGACGCCATCGACCCGTCCGGCAAGGCCCGCGCGACCTCCCTGCTGGTCCACGCCGTCAGCGACGGCGAGCAGTCCGGCAACACCCTCTACCCGGCCCGCCGTGGCAGCGGCCTGTCCGCCGAGGGGAAGAAGCTGCGCGCCGGGAACGCCCACGCGTTCGGCGACTTCGACGGCGACGGTCAGCGCGATGTGGCCATCGGGGACGACGGCTCCCGCAACGACGAACCCGGCAACGAGACCGAGCCGTCGGACGTCTCCGGATCGCTCGCCGTGTACCCCGGCAGCGGCGGGGACCCGGTCGTCCGCCGGTCGCCCGTGGCCTCCAAGGCCCCGGAGGGGTACGAGGCGGCCGGCGGCTACACGGCCGCCGACCCGGACGGCGACGGCCGCGACGGCATCCTGGTCGCCACGTACGAGGGCGCCACGTTCGTCGACGGTGACCGCCGCACCCCGGTCCTGCGCAAGGGCCCCGCGAAGGCCGACGGCCGGAAGATGTCCGCGAAGGAGCGGCGCACCCATCCCGTGGGGGCGGGTGACTTCGACGGTGACGGCAAGGACGAGCTGGTCCTGAACTGGGGGTCCGGCGTCTCCACCGGCCCGTACGGCCAGCAGCCGACCCACTGGTGGATCACCGACGGCACCGGCTCCCGGGACATGTCCTCCTTCACCACCACGAAGTTCGTGCAGGACTAATTTGTGACCGACTAGGACGATGTCGTATCGGGCGCGCGGTCCGCCCGGCCCGGCTCGGCGGCGGCGCCGTCCGGGGCCGCCGAGGCGGAGCCGCGCAGCACCCCGGCCCCGGCCACCAGCCCCAGCGACAGTGCCGTGACCAGGCCGAACGAGGCGGTCAGCGAGGTCATGTCGGCGATCGAGCCGATCGCCGCCGGGGCGATCAAGCCCGAGGTGTACGTGATCGTCGCGACGCCCGCGATCGCCTGGCTCGGCGCCGGGCCGCTGCGCCCGGCGGCGGCGAAGGCGAGGGGCACGACGACCGCGATGCCCAGGCCGATGAGGCCGAACCCGGCGATCGCGGGCACCGGGCCGGTGGCCGTGACCACCAGCACCCCGCCGAGCGTGGCCAGCACACCGCCCGCCCGTACGGTCCGCACCGGGCCGAACCGGCCCACCACCGCGTCACCGGCGAACCGGGCGGCGGCCATCATGCAGGAGAAGGCCGTGGTGCAGGCGGCGGCGACACCGGGGGAGGAGTCCAGCACATCGCGCAGATACACCGCCGACCAGTCGAGGCTCGCGCCCTCGGCGAAGACCGCGCAGAACCCCACCGCGCCGATGACCAGCGCGGAGCGGGGCGGCAGGGCGAAGCGCGGCGGTGGCTGCTCCTCGGGGGCGCTGCGCAGGTCGAGGACCCACCGGCAGGCGCCGGTGCCCAGCAGCGTGAGCACCGCGGCGGCGATCGCGAGGTGCACCCGGGCGTCGGTGCCCGCGTGGGCGGCCACCGTGCCCGCCGCCGAGCCGAGCAGCGCGCCCAGGCTCCACATGCCGTGCAGCCCGGACATGATCGACCGGCCGAGCCGTTCCTCGATCTCCACGCCGAGGGCGTTCATGGCGACGTCGGCCATCCCGGCGGTCGCCCCGTAGACGAAGAGCGCGCCGCACAGCCACACCAGGCCGGGGGAGAGCGGGGGCAGGACGAGCGCCAGACACCACAGGGCGATCAGCCCGCGCAGCGCGGTGCGGACGCCGAAGCGGTGGCTGATCGCCCCCGCGAGGGGCATCGCGCAGGACGCGCCGATGGCGGGGAACGCGAGGGCGATGCCGAGCTGGCCCGCGCTGATGCCCAACTCCTCCTGCACCCAGGGGATACGGGTGGCGAAGTTGCCGGTGACCGCGCCGTGGACCGCGAACACGGTGGCGACGGCCATGCGGGCGCGCCGTACGTCGCGCGGAGTCGGTTCCGTACCGCCGCTCACTCGCTCATCCGGTCATCCGCCGCTCATGGCGCTCGTCGCTGCTCATGTCCGTACTCTGCGCATGCCCCGCCGTCCGGCTCAAGGCTATTTCCGCACGATCTCTTGTCGTGCCCATGATCCAGTTCTACTCTGACCTCCAATCTCGATTCTGAATTTGGTTCAGATATCTGATTGGAGTGCCCGATGGTTGCGACTCCAGTGGAGCGCGGGAGACCCACCCGCGTCCTCGTCGCCCTCGCCGCCCTGCTCCTCCTCCTGGCCACCCTGGCGACGCCGTCCGCCCACGGCGCCGAGCGCGGCCGGTGGCCCGGCCGGGTGCCGGACACGGTGGTGCTCGACGGCCCCAGGCTGGCCCTCGCCAAGCTGAAACTGCAGCTCGGGGACCGGCCGCTGAAGCGGACCCTGCGCGATCTGACCACCCAGGCCGACCAGTGGATGACCCAGGGGCCGTGGACCGTCACCGACAAGGACCAGGTGCCGCCGAGCGGTGACAAGCACGACTACTTCAGCCAGGCCCCCTACTGGTGGCCCAGCAAGCCGAAGACCGACGACAACCCGTATGGCTGCCCGTACGTTCAGAAGGATGGCCAACGGAACCCCGATGTGGACAAGATGACGGACCGGCCCGAGGTCGGGAAGGTCTTCGAGTCCGCCTACGAGCTGTCCCTCGCCTGGTACTACACCGGCAAGCGCGGCTACGCCGAGCACGCCGCCGACATCCTGCGCACCTGGTTCATCACCCCGGCGACCCGGATGAACCCCAGCCTGAACCACGCCCAGTTCATCCCGTGCATGTACGACGGCCGCTCCATCGGCATCATCGACTTCTCCCAGGGCTTCACCAGCCTCCTGGACGCCGCCGCCATCCTCGACACCGGCGCCCCGGGCTGGTCGCGCGCCGACCACGCGGGCTTCCGCACCTGGAACAAGCAGTTCCTGGACTGGCTGGTGAACAGCGACTTCGGCAAGGAGGAGAGCGCGGCCGACAACAACCACGGCACCTTCGCCGACATGCAGATCGCCGCCATCGCCACCGCCGTGGGCGACCGCGACCTCGCCCGCAAGGTGCTGCGCGACGCCCGGACCCAGCGCATCGACACCCAGATCGCGGCCGACGGCAGCCAGCCCCAGGAACTCGCCCGCACCCGCAGCTTCCACTACTCCACGTTCAACCTCGTCGCCTACACGCGGATGGCGGCCATCGGGCGGCACGTCGGTGTCGACCTGTGGCGCTACACCGGTCCCACCGGCTCGAACCTCTTCAAGGCCGTCGACTTCCTGCTGCCCGCCGCCACCGGGGCGAAGCCGTGGCCGTACCCCGACCTGGAGTTCAAGGCGTACGCCGCGAGCGACGTCGTGCACGCGGCGGCCGACGCGGGCGACCGCCGAGCCCGCTCGGCCCTCCCCAAGCTCCAGCCCCCACCGGGCGGCGACCTCTGGTCCCTGCGCCCGGCGGTGGAACAGCTGGACAGCATCGCCCAGGGCTAGCCCCGGGCCCCGGCCCGCAGCCGGGGCACGGAACGCGGGGGCGACTCTTCCCCCACCCCGCCCCTTCCCGAAACCGGGGCAAGCCCCGGACCCCGGGCCCCGGCCTGCCAGCGGGGCCAACGGCGGGCGGGTGAGTCGCTACCCGGCCCGCCCGCCCGTCTTCCCACCCGGCAGCCCGGGGCCCGGCGGGTGCTGCGGCTTCCAACACCGCCCCGGAGCGCGGCCGCTGGCCCCCAGGAGCCCGGTGCGACCCGCCACGCCCGACGCTGGCTCAGCCGCGCGGTGCGCACCGCGAGCCCAACCCCGCGCAACCGCGCCCCGGCCGAAGCCGCTGCGCGGCGGGCGGTTCCGTGCCGTGTCCCGGCTGCGGGGCGGGGGTCCGGGGGCTGGGCCCTCGGTTTCGGGAAGGGGCGGGGTGGGGGAAAGTCCGCGTCCGGTGTTCGCCACCGCAGCGCCCGCCGCGCCGCCGCGCGGCGGGCGGCTCCGTGCCGGGGGCCGGGGCTGGGCCCCGGTTCGGGGAAGGTCAGGGCGGGTGGGTGAGGGAGCACACATGGGGTCCGGGTCCCACCTGCGGTGATCGCCGTGGCACACTGGGGCCGTACCAGTGACGTCAGCGCACTCCGGGGTCGGTGAAAATCCGAACCGGCGGTTATAGTCCGCGACCCGTCCGCCGCCAGCGGCCGGTTGACCAGGTGAAATTCCTGGACCGACGGTTAAAGTCCGGATGGGAGGCAGTGCGCGGCGGTAGCGACATCACCGGTGCGCCGTCCTCGCGGCGGCCGCGCTTTCGGCGCGAGCCGTACGTAGCGATCCCGGCGTCCCGGCGGCGGCGTTCCCGTTCCATGTCGTTTCCGACAGCCCCGGAGTCCGTGCCCGAAGAGGCAGGAGGACCCGGTGGCCCCCGCACCCGGCACAGAAGCCCAGGCGATGCGCCGTGCCGTCGTGCTCGCCGCCCGTGGTCTCGGGCACACCAGACCCAACCCCGTCGTCGGGTGCGTCATCCTCGACGCCGAAGGACAGCAGGTCGGCGAGGGCTGGCACCAGCGCGCGGGCGGCCCGCACGCCGAGGTGCACGCCCTGCGCGCGGCGGGGGAGCGGGCCCGTGGCGGAACCGCGCTGGTCACCCTCGAACCCTGCAACCACACCGGCCGCACCGGACCCTGCGCCCAGGCGCTCATCGACGCCGGGATCGCCCGCGTCCGCTACGCCGTCGCCGACCCCACCGCCCAGGCGCGCGGCGGCGCCGCGACCCTCGCCGCCGCCGGGGTCGACGTCGCGGCAGGGCCGCTGGGCGACGAGGCGGCGGCGGTCAACGAGGCCTGGCTGACCGCGATGCGCCGCGGCCGCCCCTTCGTGCTGTGGAAGTACGCCGCCACCCTGGACGGCCGCAGCGCGGCCGCAGACGGCACCAGCCGCTGGATCACCTCCGCCGCCGCCCGCGCCGATGTGCACCGGCTGCGCGCCGAGGCGGACGCCGTGGTCGTCGGCTCCGGCACCCTGCGCGCCGACGATCCGCACCTCGCCGTACGCGACCGGGAGGGCGTCACCCAGCCGCTGCGGGTCGCCGTCGACACCGACGCCACCGCGCTGAAGCCGGGCGCCCGCATCCTGGACGACGCCGCGCCGACGCTGGTCGCCGTGGCCGAGGACGCCGACATCGGGCACCTCCCCGCCGGGACGGAGAGCGTGCGGCTGCCCCGTGCGGGAAAGGGGCTCGACATCGCCGCGCTCCTCGCCGCCCTCCACGACCGCGGCATCCGCTCCGTCCTGCTGGAGGGCGGGCCCACCCTCGCCGGGGCGTTCCTCGGCGCGGGCGCCGTCGACAAGGTCGTCGGCTATCTCGCCCCCGTCCTGCTCGGCGCGGGCCCCGCCGCCCTCGCCGACGCCGGAATCACCACGATCGCGCAGGCGTTGCGGCTCGATACGGCCGATGTCACCCGGCTCGGCCCCGATCTGCGGATCACCGCCTTCCCCACCACAGACACCACCGCCCACGCCGAGGAGAGCTGACGTGTTCACCGGAATTGTCGAAGAACTGGGTGAGATCGTCGCCGTCGAGAACCTGGACGACGCGTCCCGCTTCCAGGTCCGCGGCCCCGTCGTCACCGAGGGGGCGCGGCACGGCGACTCGATCGCCGTCAACGGCGTCTGTCTCACCGTCGTCGACACCGGAGACGGCCACTTCAGCGCCGACGTCATGGCCGAGACCCTGAACCGCTCCAGCCTGGGCGCGCTCACCGTCGGCTCCCGCGTGAACCTGGAGCGCCCCATGGCGCTCGGCGGGCGGCTCGGCGGCCATCTCGTCCAGGGCCATGTGGACGGCACCGGCACCCTCGTGGAGCGCGAGCCGTCCGAGCACTGGGAGATCGTCAAGATCTCGCTGCCCGCCGGACTCGGCCGCTATGTGGTCGAGAAGGGCTCCATCACGGTCGACGGCATCAGCCTGACTGTCGTGGACGCGGGCCCCGACTACTTCACCGTCAGCCTCATCCCGACGACGCTCGACCTCACCACCCTCGGCGTCAAGCAGCCGGGCGACCCGGTCAACCTCGAAGTGGACGTCCTCGCCAAGTACGTCGAGCGGCTGCTCAACCACGATGGCGCCGACAAGGACAAGGAAGCGATCGAATGATGTCCCTCGACTGGCTGGGCGCCGAGGCCGGGCAGATATTCGGCCAGCACATCCTGTGGTCGGACGCGATCGGCAACACCATAGGACTGCTCGCCCTCGCCCTCGGCAGCCGCCGCTCCCTGTGGACCTGGCCCGCCCAACTCGCCTCCGGCGTCGTCCTGGTCGCCGCCTACGCCTCGGCGCACCTCAGCGGCGGCGTCGGCAAGCAGCTCCTGGTCATCGGCGTCGCCGCCTGGGGCTGGCGGCAGTGGCGGCGCGGCCGCCGCGACGAAGGCGGCGCGGTCGCCGTCCGCTTCGCCACCGGCCGCGAGCGCGCCGCGCTCCTCACCGGCCTGGCGATCGGCACGCTCGCCGTCGGCGCCCTGTTCACCGCCGTCCCCGAACTGTCCTGGAACCCCTGGCCCGACGCCTACATCTTCGTCGGCACCCTCGCCGCGATGGTCGCCCAGGCCCGCGGCCTGATCGAGTTCTGGTTCGCGTGGATGCTGGTCGACGTGGTCGGCGTCCCGCTCGCCTTCAGCAGCGGACTGGCCTTCTCCGGCCTCGTCTACGTCATCTACTTCGCACTCGTCCTCTGGGGCGCGCGCGACTGGTGGCTGCGCTCCCGTACGGAGAACCCCCGGAGCGCGCCCACACCCGCAATGGAAGGAGTGTCAGTCTCATGAGCGAGGCATACACCGACGACGCCACCGACGCCGCCTGGCCGCCCGACGAACTGGCGCTGGACACCGTCGAGCGGGCGATCGCCGACATCGCGGCGGGCCGCCCCGTCGTGGTCGTGGACGACGAGGACCGGGAGAACGAGGGCGACCTCGTCGCCGCCGCCCAGACGATCACCCCGGAGATCGTCGCCTTCATGATGAACGAGTGCCGCGGACTGATCTGCGCCCCCATGGAGGAGACCGACCTCGACCGGCTGCGGCTGCCGCAGATGGTCGAGGAGAACACCGAGTCCATGCGGACCGCCTTCACCGTCTCCGTCGACGCCACTCCCGAACACGGCGTCAGCACCGGCATCTCCGCCGCCGACCGCGCCACCACACTGCGCCTGCTGGCCGACCCGGAGACCACCTCCGGCGACCTGGTGCGCCCCGGCCACATCTTCCCGCTGCGCGCCCGCCCCGGCGGCGTCCTCGCCCGCGACGGCCACACCGAGGCCGGGGTCGACCTCGCCCGGCTGGCCGGACTGCGCCCGGCGTCCGTGATCTGCGAGATCGCGGGGGAGGACGGCGTGATGCTGCGCCTGCCCGACCTGGTCGCCTTCGCCCATAAGCACGACCTCGCGATCATCTCCATCGCCGACCTGATCGCGTACCGCAGGGCCGCCGAGCCCGCCGTGCGGCGCGAGGCCGAGACCCGGCTGCCCACCGCCTTCGGCGACTTCCAGGCGTACGGCTACCGCGCGACCGCCGACGGCGTCGAGCACATCGCGCTCGTCCAGGGCGACATCGGCGACGGCGAGGACGTGCTGGTCCGGGTCCACTCCGAATGCCTGACCGGCGACGTCTTCCACTCGCTGCGCTGCGACTGCGGCCCCCAGCTGCACGCCTCCCTGGAGCGGGTGACCGCCGAGGGCCGCGGCGTGGTGCTGTATCTGCGCGGCCACGAGGGCCGCGGCATCGGGCTGCTGTCCAAGCTGCGCGCGTACCAGCTCCAGGAGCTGGGCCGGGACACCCTGGACGCCAACCTGGAGCTGGGCCTGCCCGCCGACGCGCGCGACTACGCGGCGGGCGCCGAGATCCTGGCTGACCTCGGCGTGCGCTCCCTGCGGCTGATGACCAACAACCCCGAGAAGACCACCGCCCTGGTGCGCCACGGACTGCGGGTCACCGGCCGGGAGCCGATGCCCGTCCAGGCCGGGGAGCACAATCTGCGCTATCTGCGCACCAAGCGGGACCGGATGGGGCACGACCTGCCCTGGCTGGAGGGCGACCGCCGGGCGGAGGGCCCGGAGCCCGTGTCCGCCTGCGGCAACCAGTAGAACCACCTGCCAGTAGAACCACCTGTACGGACGAAAGATCTTGAGGAGTGACGTGAGCGGTAAGGGTGCCCCCGAACTGTCCGTGGAGAACTGCGGGGACCTCCGCGTGGCCGTCATCGCCGCGCAGTGGCACGAGCAGGTGATGGACGGCCTGGTCGCCGGGGCCCGGCGGGCCCTCGGCGAGCTGGGCATCGCCGACCAGGCCGTGCTGCGGGTGCCCGGCAGCTTCGAGCTGCCGGTCGTCGCCAAGGTCCTCGCCGACCGGGGCTACGACGCGGTCGTGGCGCTCGGCGTCGTCATCCGGGGCGGCACGCCCCACTTCGACTACGTGTGCCAGGGCGTCACCCAGGGCCTCACCCAGGTCAGCGTGGACACCGGCGTCCCCATCGGCTTCGGCGTGCTGACCTGCGACACCGAGGAACAGGCCCTCGACCGGGCCGGAATCGCCGGTTCCAGCGAGGACAAGGGACATGAGGCGGTCACCGCCGCCGTCGCCACCGCCGTCACCCTGCGGTCCGTTGCGTAGACCTGCGCGAAGTCGAGCCGTCCAACCCAAGTAGGATGGCGCACACCATGCCCAAGAAGACGTTCGAGGAGCTCTTCGCCGAGCTCCAGCAGAAGGCCGCCACGGCCGACCCCGCCACCTCCCGTACCGCCGAACTGCTCCAGTCCGGCGTGCACGCGATCGGCAAGAAGGTCGTCGAGGAGGCCGCCGAGGTGTGGATGGCCGCCGAGTACGAGAGCGACGCGGCGGCCGCCGAGGAGATCTCGCAGCTCCTCTACCACCTTCAGGTGATGATGGTCGCCAAGGGACTCACCCTCGACGACGTCTACGCCCACCTCTGAACCACCGCAAGCTCAACCACCCATCCCCCGTACGAAGGAAACACCCCTCATGCTGCGCATCGCCGTCCCCAACAAGGGTTCACTGTCCGAGCCTGCGTCGGCGATGCTCCATGAGGCGGGCTACCGGCAGCGCAAGGACCGCAGGGAACTCGTCCTGGTCGACTCCGACAACGACGTCGAGTTCTTCTTCCTGCGCCCCCGCGACATCGCCGTGTACGTCGGCTCCGGCCGCCTCGACATCGGCATCACCGGCCGCGACCTGCTGCTCGACTCCGGCTCCCAGGCCGAGGAGATCCTGCAGCTCGGCTTCGCCGGGTCCACCTTCCGCTACGCGACCCGCCCCGGCACGGCCACCGATGTGAGCGAGTTCGGCGGGATGACCGTCGCCACCTCCTTCTCCGGCCTGGTCACCAAGCACCTCGCCGACCACGGCGTGGACGCCGCCGTCGTCCACCTGGACGGCGCCGTGGAGACCGCCATCCAGCTCGGCGTCGCCGAGATCATCGCGGATGTCGTGGAGACCGGCACCACCCTGCGCAACGCCGGTCTCGACATCATCGGCGAGCCGATCCTGGAGTCCGAGGCGGTCGTGATCCGCCGCACCGGGGCGCCCACCGACGACCCCAAGGTGCGCCAGTTCCTCCGCCGCATGCAGGGCGTCCTGGTGGCCCGGCGCTACGTGATGATGGACTACGACATCCGGGTCGAGCAGGTCGAGCGGGCCGTGGCGCTCACCCCCGGCCTGGAGTCGCCCACCGTCTCCCCGCTGCACCACGAGGGCTGGGTCGCGGTCCGCTCGATGGTCCCCTCCAAGGACGCCCAGCGGGTCATGGACGAGCTGTACGAGCTGGGCGCGCGGGCGATCCTCACCACGGGCATCCACGCCTGTCGCCTCTGAGCCCCCGGCACCCTCCACCCCTCCCGCTCACGAGAGCTCACGAGAGACCCATCACACGTGTCCGCCGCCGCCCAGCCGCCCGCCCTCCCGGTCACCTTCCGGCCGACCCGCACCCGGGTCATCCTGCTGACCACCGGCGCGGCCCTCGTCGTCACCCTCACCATGATCGCCGTGCTCCTGGAGAACCTGTCCCCGGGCCAGCAGGCCAGCTTCATCGGCACCGGGCTGCTGTTCTTCGCGTTCCTCGTGCTGTTCAGCCGCCCCAAGGTGGTGGCCGACGAGGCCGGGGTGACCGTGGTCAACCTCGTCACCACCCGTCGGCTGGCCTGGGCCGAGGTGCTGCGGGTCAATCTGCGGCCCGGTGACGCCTGGGTCTATCTGGATCTCGCGGACGGCACCAGCCTGCCCGCGATGGGCATTCAGGTGGGCGTCGCGAAGGCACGGGCGATCGACGATGCCCGCGCCCTGCGTACCCTCGCCGAACACCACAGTTCGGGCGGCGGCACGTCCTGACAGCATCTGGGGCCTGCCCGTAACCCGCCATCCTTGTTTACTCTGTTGCCGGGGCCGAACGATGCCCCGCCCCGCCTCGACCTGTCCGCGCACCGCGCGCAGCCGGCGGGCACACCTGCGACCCAAGGAGTGACTCCCTCCAGAGATGGACGGATCGTCCTGTAGTACCTGCGCCGCCGCCGACCCCGAGGCGGCGGCATGAGCGTCACCCTGTCTCTCCTGCTGCTCGCCGCGGCACTCGTCCTCATCCTCGCGAACGGCTTCTTCGTGGCCGCCGAATTCGGCCTGGTCACGGTCGAGCGGCCGGACGCGGAGCGGGCCGCCGAGGAAGGCGACCGGCGGGCCCGTACCGTCGTCGAGTCGCTGCGCGAGCTGTCCTTCCAGCTCTCCGGCACCCAGCTCGGCATCACCATCACCTCCCTGGTGGTCGGCATGCTGGCCGAGCCCGCGCTCGGCCATCTGCTGACCGCGCCGCTGTCCGCGGTGGGGCTGCCGCACGGCGCCGTCCCCGGCGTCGCCGTGGTCATCGGCATGCTGGTGGCGTCCGCCGTCCAGATGGTGATCGGCGAACTCGTCCCCAAGAACTGGGCGGTCTCCCGGCCGCTGCAAGTCGCGCGCTTCGTCGCGGGCCCGCAGCACGCCTTCGCCCACTTCTTCCGGCCCGTCATCACCCTGCTCAACACCGTCGCCAACCGGCTGGTGCGCGCGCTCGGCGTCGAGCCCACCGAGGAGCTGGCGTCCGCCCGTACCCCCGGTGAGCTGGTCTCGCTGGCCCGCCACTCGGCGCGGGCCGGGGCGATCGAGCAGGACACCGCCGACCTGTTCGTCCGCACCCTCTCGCTGGGCGACCTCACCGCACAGCACGTGATGACCCCGCGCGTGCGGGTCAGCGCGCTGCAGTCCACGGCGACCGCCGTGGATGTGCTCAACCTCACCCGGGCCACCGGACTCTCCCGGTTCCCGGTCTACCGCGACCGCCTGGACGAGGTCATCGGCATGGTCCACCTCAAGGACGCCCTCGCGGTGCCCTCGGAGGAGCGGCTGCGCACCCCCGCCGGGTCCATCGCCCAGCCCCCGCTGCTCGTCCCCGAGACGCTGCCCGTCCAGCCCCTGCTGGAGCGGCTGCGCAGCGAGCAGCCGATAGCCGTGGTCGTCGACGAATACGGCGGCACGGCCGGCGTCGTCACCCTGGAGGACATCGTCGAGGAACTGGTCGGCGAGGTCCGCGACGAGCACGACGACGAGGCCGCCGACACGCCCGACCTGGCCCAGACCGTCGCCGAGGACGGCCGGGCCGCCTGGGACGCCGACGGCGCCTGCCGCGTCGACACCCTGCGCCGGATCGGCCTGGAGGTGCCCGACGGGCCGTACGAGACGGTGGCCGGTCTGGTCGCCGATCTGCTCGCCCGGATCCCCGCCCCCGGGGACGCCGCCGAGCTGCCCGGCTGGAAGCTGGCCGTCCGGCAGGTCGGCCACCACCGGGCGGAGCGGGTACGGATCATGCGGACCGGAACGGGTACGAGTGCCGGTGCCGCTGCCCCCACAGCCGCCCCTGTTGTCGCCGTTGCCGAGAAGGAAGCTGAGCGATGAGCCTCGTCCAACTCCTCTTCGCCGCTCTGCTGGTCCTCGCCAACGGATTCTTCGTCGGCGCCGAGTTCGCCCTGGTCTCCGTACGCCGCAGCCAGATCGAACCGCGGGCCGCCGAGGGCTCCGCCCGGGCCCGTACGGTGCTCACCGGGCTGGAGAGCCTGCCGCAGATGATGGCCGCCGCGCAGTTCGGCATCACCGTCTGCTCGCTGACCCTCGGCGCGGTCGCCGAGCCGACCGTCGCCCAGCTGCTGGAGCCGGTCTTCCACGCCGTGCACCTGCCCGAGGGGCTGATCCATCCGCTCGGCTACGCCATCGCGCTCGCCGTCGTCGTCTTCCTGCACCTGGTGATCGGCGAGATGCTGCCGAAGAACCTGGCCATGGCGGCGCCGGAGAAGACCGCGCTGTGGCTCGCCCCCGGCCTCGTCGGCTTCGCCCGGCTGTGCCGTCCGGTCACCGCGGCGCTGGGCGCCTGCTCCCGGCTGGTGCTGCGGCTCTTCCGGGTCGAGCCCAAGGACGAGGTCGAGGCCGTCTTCACCAGCGAGCAGCTGACCCATCTGGTCGAGGACTCCCGGCAGGCCGGACTCCTCGGTGACGGGGAGCACGAACGGCTCTCGGACGCCCTGGAGCTGGGCAGCCGCCCGGTCACCGACGTCCTCCTCGACCCGGCGGGCCTGGTCACCGTCGACCCGTCGGTCACGCCCCGGCAGATCGAGGAGCTGACGGTACGGACCGGCTACTCGCGCTTCCCGGTGTGCGGCGCCGGTGGCGCCTTCATGGGCTACGTGCACGTGAAGGACGTCCTGGACCTGGAGGCCCCCGAACGGGCGGTCCCCCAGCGGGTCTGGCACCCCATCGAGACCCTGCGCGCCGAACTGCCGCTGGACGACGCGCTCAGCGCGATGCGGCGGGCGGCCTCGCACCTGGCGGCCGTGGCCGACGCGTCGGGCAAGGTGCTGGGGCTCGTCGCGCTGGAGGACGTGCTGGAGATGCTGGTGGGCGAGGTCCGCGACCCGTCCCACCGGGACAGCGGGCGCAGCCGCCCGGCCGAGTCGCGGCCCGCGACACGGGCCGCGGCGGCCCCGGCCCCGGCTCCGTCCTCGGCCTCGTCCTCGGAGGAGCCCGCGATGGTCTCCCGCTAAGGGGGTACGGCCCAAGGGCTGGGTCCCAAGGGCTACGGCCTGAGGGCTACCGCCCGAGGGTTACGGCAGCGGGGGGTCCTCCGGGTCGCGGTACATGGGACCGCGGCCCGACAGGACCTCCCCGTACGCCTGCATCAGATCCGGCAGCCGCAGCGTCGCCAGGTCGTCCCGGGTCGGTATGCCCGTCCACCCGGACAGCCGCAGATCCCGGTACGCGCAGCTCTTCTCGTACAGGGTGCGCAGGAAGCGCCCGTTCCCCAGCTCGTCGATCCAGCCCTGCTCGACCACGTGTCCGCTGATGCTGCGCAGCTCCTCCAGGGACTCCTCGTCCCACACATCACCGTTCTCCGCGGCCAGCACCTCACCTATGCGGGTGAGTTCGAGCGGACGGTAGCTGGGGAAGTCGACGCGGGTGGTGAAGCGGGAGCCGAGCCCCGGGTTGGCGGCGAGGAGGCGGTCCATGCCCTCGGGGTAGCCCGCGAGTATGACGACCAGCCGGTCGCGGTTGTCCTCGGCGCGCTTGAGCAGCACTTGAAGCGCCTCGTCGCCGTACGCGTCGCCCTTGCTGTACCCGGAGTTGGAGAGGCTGTAGGCCTCGTCGACGAAGAGGACACCGCCGAGCGCCGAGTCGATCAGCTCGTTGGCCTTGACCGCGGTCTGCCCGAGGTATTCGCCGACCAGATCGGCGCGCCCGGCCTCGACCAGATGGTCGCCGCCGAGCAGCCCGAGCGCGTAGAAGACCCGGCCGAGGATGCGGGCGACGGTGGTCTTGCCGGTGCCGGAGGGGCCGGAGAAGACGAAGTGCCGCTTCGGCGGCTGGACCGGCAGCCCCTGCCCGGCGCGCAGCCGGGCCATATGCAGCTGCGCGGACAACGCCCGCACCTGCCGCTTCACCGGCTCCAGGCCGACCATGCGCTCCAGCTCCTGCAGCGCGCTCTCCAGCAGGGCGGGGTCGGAGGGCCCGGGCTGGGCGGCCGGGCCGCCCCGGTCGCGGGTGCCCGCGCCACCGCCGGTCACGGGGGTGGCAAGGAGCGGCGGGCCGTCGGGGCCGTCGCCGCCGGTGCGCAGATCGCGCCCGTCGGCCGGGTCTCCGGCGGTCGACAGGGTGTCGGCGGGGTCGCCGATGGTGCCGTCCGTGGCGTCCTGACTGCTGACCCCGGGCAGGGTCACGGTCGCGAGGTCGGCGGTCTCGTCCAGACCGTCCGACTCGGCTATCGCGGCCAGCCGCGCCGAGGTGTCCATGAAGGTGGGGTCGATGCGGTGCACCGCGCGGTAGAGGGGGAGGGCCGCGGCGCTGCGGCCGGTGCCCTCATGGGCGCGGGCGAGCCAGTAGCGCAGCTCCTTGCGCTGGGGCTGTTCGCTGCGGCAACGCATCAGGGCGGCGGCGAGCAGCGGTTCCGCCTGGCCGTACATCTCCAGCCGGACCCGGGCCATGCCGCCGAAGAGCCCGGCCTCGATGCCGAGGAAGGGGTCGTCCAGGAGGGGTTCGGTGTGGCGGACCAGCTGCTCCCAGTCCTTGACCAGATACGCGCGGCAGGCGTGCAGGAAGCGGGCCTGCGGATCGGCCTCCACGGGCGGACAGCCCGCCAGCGCCCGGTCCAGCTCGGGGACATGGCGGCCGTCGAGCCAGTGTGAGGCGTGGGCCAGCAGCAGGTCACGGCTGGTCTCCAGCACGGGCTGGACCCACCAGCCCAGCCAGTACCAGGAGTTGAGGGTGCGGCGGTGGCGGGTGCGCTGCTCGCCGAAGCGATCGCGGTGCCGGTACATGCGTAACAGCGCCGTCGCCGTGTCGGCGCGCAGCGCGTGCAGGCCGAGCCATGCGTCGGCCATGCCCGGATCGTGTCGCACCGCGGCCCGGAACTCCTCCTCGGCCTGTGCGTAGGCGCCCATCGTGTAGGCGTCCACGGCACGCAGCCAGGCGAGATCGGCCGGGGTCTGCGAACCCTGCGTGCCGAAATCCATCACGTCCCCCACAACCCCTGCCCCCGTGGATGCCGCCGGGGCGGCTGCCCTTTTCGCATCGTACCTGCGCAGGCCGCACCGGCCGAGGGTGCCGCACTGTTGTTCGTCGCAATCGCACAAGGCTTGGCAGGCGTGCGCTGGGGCGTGTAAGGGGCGCACACGGCCGGCGGGGGTGAATCACCGAGAGTGACGGTGCGATGCCGTACGGCAGCCGGAATACGGTGTCGAACCGGCCGCAGACAGGACGAAGCCCCCGATCACGGGGGAACAACCGGGGGCTTCGCGTACTGGGGCGACTCGTGCGAGTCGCGCATTCAGAACGTAAGACCTGTATGGGCCCCAGGTCAAGCCGAGTTGGGGCGTGTGTGGCAGGTCGGACGCCGGGCGTGGCCGACCCGCTTTCACCCGGTCACGCTGGGTGACACCCGGGGGTGCTCCGGGTGGTCGCGGCAGGCCCCGTGAGCATCGCGTACCCCTCTTTTCGCTGCGCTATCAAGGTTTCCGCATGGGGGCGCGACGGGTCGGCGGCGAAATGAGCGCGCTCGGCTGGTTGCCAGCCGTCCCAGAATGTGGACAGTTCGGGGCCGTCGCGCAGCCTCCCGCGTCGCCAGGCGTCCCGGTCGGGCAGCTCCATCCACACCAGATGGGCCAGTTGCGGCCGCACCGCCCGGCGCCCGGCGCCCACGCCTTCGAGGAGGATGACCGGTGCGGGGTCCAGCCGCCGCCGGGTGGCCGCGAACCGGCGCTCGACCCAGTCATACGGGGCATACCGGGCGGCGGTGCCGTGGCTCAGCGGGGTCAGGATGTGCTCCTGCAACCGCCCTTCCCATCCGAACGGCTCCTCGTGCGTGGCGAGATCGTCCGTATGGACGACGGGCGCGCCGCCCAGCGCCTCCGCCAGTCGCGCGGCGAACGTGGTCTTCCCGGAGCCCGCGTGCCCGTCGACGGCGACGAGCCGCACCGGTCCGCAGGACGGCGGCAGGCCGCGCAGCCGCCGCGCGAACGCGCGCAGCGTCTCGGTGGGGCGGTCGGCGGTCTCCATGGGGGGCCACTGTACGGCTACCCGGGAGTATTCACTCCATTGGTCCACACCAATATTGGTCTGCGGGCGGGAAGGGAAGCACTGGCCTGACACCACTCGCAGCGGCCATAGTTGTGCGACTGTCGCGCATCCGCCGCTGGACGACGACTGGGGGAGCCCCGTATGACCAGTTCCGGATTCACGCCCCGCCGCTCCGTGCTCGCAGCCGCCATCGGCGTCGCGGGCGCGGCCGCCGTACAGATGACGTCCGCCGCGGCCGCCCCCGGGCCCGCCCGCCCGAACCCGGTGGCCGCCTCGGCGGCCTCCGCGGCGAAGAAGGCGACCACCGAGTACCACGGCTGGACGAGCCACACCGACTGGCTGGCCGGAGCCGCCAAGGGCGTCCGCGCCGAGGCCGGAGCCCGCCCCGGCATCGTGATCTCCCGCCCGGCCGGGACCACCGACTACACCGACCCGCACACCGGCACCAAGGCCGCCTGGGAGTACGCCACCTGGACCTCCCCGGTACGCAAGCTCACCGTCCCCGCGACCGAGGCCATCGTCTCCTGGAACGCCCGCACCCCGGCGGGCACCTGGATCCAGGCCGAGCTGAAGGGCACGTACTCCGATGGCACCGCGACCCCCTGGTACGTGATGGGCCGCTGGGCCTCCGGCGACGGCGCGAACTCCATCCGGCGCACCTCCGTGGACGACCAGAGCGACGACAAGACCTCGGTGTGGACCGACACCCTCGCCGTCGACGACCCCGCGAGCGGCCTCCGGCTGACGGCGTACCAGCTGCGCCTGACCCTCTACCGCAAGCCCGGCACCACCCGCACCCCCACCGTGTGGCGGGTCGGCGCGATGGGCTCGGACGTCCCCGACCGCTTCGAGGTGCCCGCCTCGAAGCCCGGTCTGCCCAAGGGACGCGAACTCGCCGTACCGCGCTACTCGCAGGAGATCCACAAGGGCCAGTACCCGGAGTACGACAACGGCGGCGAGGCCTGGTGCAGCCCCACCTCCTCGCAGATGATCATCGAGTTCTGGGGTCGCAAGCCCACCCCCGAGGACCTGG
Source organism: Streptomyces sp. NPDC059850 (assembly GCF_042731515.1). Taxonomy (NCBI): domain Bacteria; kingdom Bacillati; phylum Actinomycetota; class Actinomycetes; order Kitasatosporales; family Streptomycetaceae; genus Streptomyces; species Streptomyces sp. NPDC059850. The sequence continues at coordinate 229,682 of NZ_JBHWJI010000004.1, read as the reverse complement.
CCTGGGTCAACCCCGACTACGCCGACCCCCAGGTCTGCCACGCGGCCCGCGCTACCTTCGACTACCAGTACGACGGCTGCGGCAACTGGCCCTTCAACGCCGCCTACGCCGCCACCTACCGCGACCTCCAGGCCGTGGTCACCCGGCTGGGCTCCCTGACCGACCTGGAGAAACTGATCGCCGCGGGCATCCCGGTGATCACCTCGCAGTCCTTCCTCAAGGAGGAGCTGACCGGCGCGGGCTACGGCACCGCGGGCCACCTGATGACCGTCATCGGCTTCACCGCCACCGGAGACATCATCGCCAATGACCCGGCCTCCCCGGACAACCCGTCCGTCCGCCGGGTCTACCAGCGCAGGCAATGGGAGAACATCTGGCTGCGCACGAAGCGCTACAACGCCCAGGGCAAGGTGGTCTCCGGCACCGGCGGCGTCTGCTACCTCTACTTCCCGGCCAAGCCCACAGCCCGCCAGCAGCGCGCGCTCACGGAGCTGGGCATCCGCTAAATCCGCTAAGCGTGGATCTCGGCGAAGGGCAGGAGGAGCGCGGCGGTGCGTGGTGGGTCCTCCAGGATGGGGGTGTGTCCGGACCCGGGCAGCAGCTCGACTGTCGCGCCGGGAACGGCGCGGTAGTCGGCCGCGGATGAGGGTCGCCATCTGCGGTCCTGGTCGCCGAAGATCACCTGCAGCGGCTTGCCGAGGGGGATCAGCCGGTCCGGGAGCGCGCGCTGGTTCAGATAGGCGGTGGACGCCTGCATCGCGGCGGTGATCGCGCGGAATGTCATGCCGCGCAATTCGTCGACGAGTTCTTGGGGGACGTGGTAGCCCACGCGGAATCCGGTGCTCGCGAACTCGCGGATCTGCTCGTCGGTCGGTGGCCACCGCGCGGGGTCGAACGGGAGGGGCCCCGGTGCGATGAAGGCGTCCATGCTGGGGCCGGTGTTGATGAGCGCGAGCGCGGTCACCAGGTCGGGGCGGTGCTCGGCGAGGGCGGTGGCGGCATAGCCGCCGCTGGAGTGGCCGACGACCAAGGCGTGTTCGACGCCGAGCCGGTCCAGTGCCGTACCGATCCTGCGTCCCTGTTCGGGGATCGCGTAATCGCCGTCGACCGGTTCGGCCGAGCGGCCGTGCCCCGGCATGTCGATACGGATGACGTGATGGAGCGCGGACAGGAGCGGAACCAGCGCGTCCCATGAACGGCTCGACGTGGCGGAGCCATGGATGAGCAGGAGCACGGGGGCGTCGCGAGGGCCGTCCTGGCGGACGTAGAGGTCGCCGTGTTCCAGTCAGAGGAACGGTCTGTCGGGAGGAGTCATGAGCCCACTGTCGCCGCCGGTGCGCGTCGGCGGCTTGGACAAATGTTCCCTCCCTGGCCCGCTTAGCATGGGGTGATGGGGTCCACCACGAGTGAACGTGACGATCCTGCCGCGTGGGACGTCGCACGTCCGCGGCGGCCCAGCCGGGTGGCTGGTGTCGACATGGCCGGGTTCCGGGTCCCGGGCCCGCTCGCCGGTGGCCTGCGGATGGTTCCGCACCCGGCCGTCATGCTGATCCTTGAGTTCGGGACGAGCCCGTACACCGTGGACGACGGCGCTGGGCTCCGACGTGGCGGAAGCCTCGTCGCCGGGCCCGGGTTCGGCTCCGGAGGCGGGGCCCGGGCGTGGGGCGAACAGGTCGAGTGCGTACAGGTGCGGCTGTCCCCGGTGGTCGCGGGCGCGGTTCTGGGGGCCGGTCCGGCCGATCTGGGCGGTTCCGTGGTGTCCCTCGACGACCTGTGGGGCAGGGAGGCGTCCCGGATCCGCGAGCGACTGGGCGAAATCCCCTCGTGGGAGGCCCGCTTCGCCTTCACAGAGGCGCTGCTCGCCCGCCGGCTCGAGGCGGGGTCGCCGGTGGACCCGGCGGTGGCGTGGGCCTGGAACCGGATCGTCGTCGGCAGGGGGCTCGTCCGGGTCGACCACCTGGCGGCCGAACTCGGATGGAGCCGCAAGCGTCTGTGGTCCCGGTTCCAGTCGCACATCGGCATTCCGCCGAAGAGTGCCGCGAAGCTGGTCCGCTTCGACCACGCCGTGCACCGTCTGGTCGCGGGTGAGGCCGCGGCCCACGTCGCGGCGGACAGCGGCTACTGCGACCAGTCCCATCTGCACCGGGACGTCATGGCGTTCACCGGTACGACCCCGGCGACCGTGCTGGACGAGCCCTTCCTGACGGTGGACGACCGCGCATGGCCGACCCGGGCGCCGTCGAGCCCTCGCCATATGGCACACAGGGGACTGCCGCCGGGCCCGTAGCGGTGGACAACGCGAACCCAGTGGCCGGACGGCTGAGGCGGGCGGGATCACATGTCGCGGTAGCGCTTCGCCGCCGCCAGTGCGGCGCGCATCGTGTTCGCGGTGGCGGGGCGGCCCGGGCCCGGGTCCGCTCCTCGTACCGTCGTGGCCAGGCTGTGGCCCTCGCTGAAGTAGGGGTCGCTGTACGCGGCCGTGTCGCGCTGGAAGCGCCAGCCTTCGGCGAGCGGTCCGGCGTCGAGCGCGTCGTAGCCGATCGAGTCCAGGAAGACGGTGACGGTCTGCTTCGCCGCCGCGTCGTCGCCCGCGAGGGCGAGCACCGACCGTGCGGGGTCGCCGCTGGGGCGGGCGAGGTTGCCCAGGTGCGCGTAGAAGATGTTGTTCATCGTCTTGACGATGCGCGAGGCGGGCAGGTGGGCCTGGAGCAGCTCGCTGGTCGTGGTGGTCTCGGTATCCAGTTCGGCGATGTGGCCGTCCCGCTCGGGGTAGTAGTTGTTGGTGTCGATGACGACCTTGCCGTACAGCGCGGCGACCGGCACCGTGCGGTAGGCGTGCAGGGGGATGGTCACCACGGTGATGTCCCCGGCCTGTGCGGCCTCGGCGGGGGTGGCGGCGCGGGCCTGTGGGCCAAGCTCGGCGACCAGGTCGGAGAGGGTCTCGGGGCCTCGGCGGTTGCTCAGGACGACCTCGTGGCCTGCGGCGACGGCGAGCCGGGCGACGGTGCTGCCGATCAGCCCGCTGCCGATCAGTCCGATCGTGCTCATGTGTCGGTGTTCCTTACGTTCCATCGTGGTGGTACGGGGGATCGGCGGCTCGGGCTCAGGCCAGCCGCAGCGTGTAGCCGATCTGCTCGGCGAGGCCCAACTCCTGGCACATGAACCACATGTCGGTGATCTTGCCCTCGTCGTTGAAGCGCAGCACCGTGATCTCGTCCCACTCGACGCGCTGGCCGGTGGCCGGGGCACCGGCGAAGGTGCCGGAGTGCAGCGCGGTCATGTGGAACGTCATCATCACGGTGTCGCCGGAGGCCACCACGTCCCGCGCCTGCGAGGTCTTGTCGCTGAGGCCCTGGGACAGCTTCTTCCAGCCGGACTCCAGCCACTCGATGAAGTTGCCGCTGCGGGGGATGTCGTCACCGGTGGCCGCGTAGAGGTCGGCGAAACCGGCCCGGGTGATCGGGGCGTCGGGGGTGACCAGGGAGCGCATCAGGTCCCAGTCGAGGCGGGGCATGGCGTCTTCGAGCAGCTTCTTGGCGGTGGCGATGTTGCGCTCGCCGGTGGTGTCGTTCATGTCTCCAGTCTCGGCGGGAGAAGCGAGCGCCCGGCCCCCTGAACCTGGCCCAGCCGGTCCCATGCTCAGCTGGTCCACCGCGCGCATAGGCTGCAAGCCACATCAGCGGTCAGGGGGCTGCAGAACATGCGGATCGAGCGACACCAGGTGGGCGGGGCGGCGGTTTCGGCGGTACGTGACGACTTCGCGAACCGGATCGGAGGTCAGGTCCGGTCCCTGTCGAAGGCCGGTCGGATAGCCACGTACGAGTGGCGGCTGCTCGCGGAGGAGTTTCACGCGTACCTGGGTGCGCTGTCGGTCGAGCGGCCCGACCTCGCCACCCCGGAGGCCGAGGCCGTCCTCAAGGACGCGACCGAGGCCGCGGTCGGCGCCGTCGCGTACGCGGCGTACCACCCGCACGTTCCGTTCGGGGTCACGCTCAACTACGTGAACTTCGGGATGAGCTACGAGCCCGGAGCCGAGGAGGACCCCGGGGACCAGGTCACCCCGCACGAATGGATCGACGCGTTCTGCCTCGCGATCGTGTCCGGCAACGCCGCGCGGCATGGCGAGGCGTTCCACTTCGCCCGGGAGAAGTTCAGCGGGGACGCGGCGGGCAGCGGCACCGTCGAGCTGGGCACCGGCTTCATGGCCCATGTCCTCGGAGACATCGGAGATGACGGCGAACTGGGTGCGATCGACGGGGCGTTGGTCCGGGTCCGGGCCCGGGTCCGGGCCCGGGCGGAGGGGGACAGCGTGCTCCGCCATCCGCACACCGTGGCGCTCCAGACCCTCCGCGCACTGGCCGCCGGAGACCAGGAGGCATTCGACACCGGCCTGACCGACCTGCTGCTCCCCCTCGCCGCGCAGCACGGACCGGCTGCCGGGCCGAGCAGCCTCCTCCCGCTGCTGCCGATCGCCCTGGCCGCGCTCGCGTACCGGGGCCGGGGCTGGGTTCCGGCGGTCGAGACCGACTACCTGCCGCGCGCCCTGGTCACCGGGTTCGAGACCTCCGGTCCGCGCGTCGGCGGCCTGGGCCGCGACCGCCGCGCGGACGCGGTCGCCGCTCTGGCCGGCGGCGCCGTGGTCATCGACCGGCCGGTTCATCCCCAGACCCCGCATCCGGAGAGCGAGGCCCGCTTCGAGCAGTACACCCGGAAGGCATTCACCGAGACGGATGGTCGGCGCCCCGCCGTATGGCGGCTCGCCCGTGCGATGGGCGACCAGGAGATCCTCTTCAAGGCGCGCGCCTCGCTGTCCGCCGATGTGACGGACGTCCAGCTGGCGAACCTGCGCCTGGCCTCCCAGCTGGGGGCGGCCCTGTTCCGCGTAGCGCTCGCCGAGCCCGGTACGGAGGCCGAGGTGACGATCGCGGATCGTACGGTCGCCTACCCGGCCACCCGGGACGAGCACATGAGCCCCGGCCACTGGCACACCGCCGTGAACTTCGCGCTGATCACCGGCGTACGCGAGGATCTCGCCCCGCTGGTGCTCACCGGTCCGGGGTACGCCCGCGAGGACGGCTCGGCGTTCACCGCGTACCGCGAGGCCCTGCACGACTACCTGAGGGGTGAGGATCCCCTCCCGGCGACGGAACGCGCCCTGGAGGAGGCGGAGCGGGCCAGGGGCTGGGGGTTCTTCCCGCCGCCCGCCGTGCTGTTCTCCCAGCTCGTCGAGGGCGATGAGGAGAGCTTCAACCTGGCCCTGGCCGACGCCCTCGAAGCCCACCGCGACCACTACCAGGTCGCCGACCGCGCGGACGACACGGACGCGGCGATCAACCTCGACATCCTGGCCCTGACCTGCCACGCCCGCCGCCGGGGCCGGACGATCCGGGTCGAGTCCCCCTACGTGCCTCCGCGACTGCTCCGGGCGGCCGTACCCTTCGAGGGGCTGACCAGGCTCTGACCGGGCCTTGACCAGGGCCCGCCAGTCGTCACGACCAGGCGCCGAGCGCCCACATGATCAGCCCCCACCCGCCCACCATCACGACGGCGGCGACGGCCAGCCACAGGAACACGCCCCACGGCCACACCACCGGGTCGGGCTCCTTCGGCGGCTTCACGGGGCAGCACTTCGAGCAGTGAGGATCGTCGGCCACCCCCGCAGCATGGCGCGGTGCGCCCCGTGAACACCCCTCGGCGGCGCGGTCTCCACCCGGACGGGCGACGCGTCGAGGGCCCGCGCGATTTCGCGCGGGCGTGGCTATCCTCGGAGCGTGGGGAGCCGGTGGAAAGGCCATGTCACGCGCCATCCGCTCTGGGGTGCCGTCGAGTTGACGCTCGCCTGGCATGTGGTGCTGGTGCTGTTCGCCGAGGTGATTCTGCCTCCGGTGGCTCCGCCGTGGTTTCCCGACCTCGGTGCCACCCTGGTCAACGCGCTCTGCTTCGCGGGTGTGTGGTGCGTGCTGTGGCGGTGGGGGTGGCTGCGGGCGTCGGGGGTGGGGACGCTGGGGCGGGTGGGGCGCTGGTGGCTGGGCGTGCCGATGCTGCTCGTCGCGTGTTCGTACGCCGTCGCGGGCCTCGACGGCAGCGCGGGCGTGATCGTCAGCTCGCTGGTGTCGCTGCTGTGGGTGGGCGTCAACGAGGAGGCCTACAGCCGGGGTCTGGTGCAGCAGGCGCTCGGCCCGCTCGGGGCGATGCGCGCGGCGGTGGCGGTCGGCGTGCTGTTCGGCCTGGGCCACATCCAGAACTACCTGTTCTTCGGCGCCGCGTTGGACGACACCCTGTGGCAGATGCTGTCCGCCGGGCTCTTCGGCTTCGTCTGCGCCGGGCTGCGCTACGCGATCGGCTCGGTCTGGCCCCTGGTGCTCATCCATGGGCTGGACGACTTCTTCCAGATCCGCTCGCCGGGTTCGGCTCCGGACTGGTGGGAGGCGGCCGTGTACGTCTTCTACGTCGCCTTCGGGGTGTGGCTGCTGCGGCGGTACGGCGCCGGAGACACCCCTGAGCCCTAAGCCCTAAGCCCTAAGCCTCGTCGCCGAGGTACGTCTCGATGTGCTCGGTGACGGCGGCTTCGACGTCGGCGGGGGTGCCGGAGCGCAGCGCGTCGAGCAGGGCGCGGTGTTGCCGGGGGATCTCGTCCAGGGTGGGGTGTCCGGGCGCGTCGCGGACGAAGTAGGCCAGCACGCGGGGCTGGATGATGCGCCAGATCCGCAGCGTCTGGGTGTGTCCGGTGGCTTCGATGACGGCCTCGTGGAACGCGAGGTCGAGGGCTGCGAGGCGTTCCGCGGCCCCGGAGTCCGGCGCGCTCGCCGCGGCCTCGGACATCTCGTCGACCAGCCGCTCCAGGCGGTCGAGCAGTTCGGGCGAGCGGTCGCGGGCGGCGTCGGCGAACGCGACCCGCTCGATCGTCAGGCGGATGGGCACCAGGACCTCGCGCACCTCGCGCTGCGACACCCCGACCACCGAGGCCCCACGGTACGGGTGGGAGACGACGAGCCCCTCCTGCTCCAGGACCATGATCGCCTCGCGGACCGGGCCTCGGCTCACCCCGGAGCGCGTCGAGATGTCCCGTTCGACCAGGCGGTCGCCGGGCCCCAGTTCGCCCGTGGCGATGGCCTGCCGGAGCCAGTTCAGGATCCAGTCCCGTCGCGACATGGGCGGCGCTGAGCCCGGACTCGACTGCGTCACGTGATTCCCGTCCCACCGAATAAGGCTCGCTGAAGGCCCGCACCTTGCGGATTCGTACGAGACACCCTAACGCAGCCGCCCCTCTGGCAGATGGTTGACCATCTGCCATTCATCGACCTAGTGTCCGAGCCATGAAGATCCGTGACATCCGCGCCACCGGCCTCCGGGGCGCGACCCCCGCGGGCGGGTGGCAGGAAGAGCTGAGCCCCGATGACGTCGTCCACACCCTGGTCGCGGTGCACACGGAGGACGGACTGGTCGGCGTGGGAAGCGTGTTCACCAGCGAGGCTCTGGTGCGCGGCGCGCTGGAGGTGCTGCGGCCGCTGGTGATCGGCGAGAACGCCGCCGAGCCCGAGCGCGTGGCGGAGCGGCTGCACCGGGCCACGTTCTGGCTGGGCCGCGGCGGCTCGGTGACCCACACGATCAGCGGCATCGACACGGCCCTGTGGGATCTGCTGGGCCAGATCACCGGCCAGCCCGTCGGGCGCCTGCTCGGCGGGCGGTACCGGGAGCGGGTCCGTCCGTACGCGTCGCTGCTCATGGACCAGCCCGACGTCCTGGCCGAGCGGCTGCGCGAACTGGCGCGGCGCGGCTGGACCGCCTTCAAGATCGGTTGGGGTCCCTTCGGGCGGGTCAACGAGGCCTTGGACGAGCGCATCGTGGCCGCCGCCCGGGAAGCCGTCGGCCCCGACGCCCTGCTCATGGTGGACGCGGGCGGCAGCGACAGCGCCTGGTCAGGCGGCTACAAGTGGGCGCTGCGCACCGCGCACATGCTCCACCGCTACGACGTCGCCTGGTTCGAGGAACCGCTCGGCCCCGACGCCCTGGAGGACTTCGTCCATCTGCGCCGCGAGGCACCGGTCGCCATCTCCGGCGGGGAGGTGCTCACCCGGCGGCAGAGCTTCCGCCCCTGGCTGGAGGCGGGGGCCTGGGACATCGTCCAGCCCGATGTGACCAAGGTCGGCGGTCTGAGCGAACAGCGCCGCATCGGGTGGGCCGCGCAGGACCACGGCGTACGGCTGATCCCGCACGGCTGGAACACCGCCATCGGGCTGGCCGCCGACCTCCAGCTGGCGTCCGCCCTGCCGGACACCGACCTCGTCGAGTACGTGACCGGCTCCCCGTACGTCGACCACCTCACCTCCCGGCCCTGGGAACTGGACGCGGACGGAATGCTCCCCATCCCCGACGGCCCCGGACTGGGCGTGCGCCTCGACCCCGAAGCGCTGGCCCGCTACACCGACGCCGACACCCTCCTGAAGCCCGGAGGCCCGACATGACGCACGACATCGCCTTGGTCACCGGCGCGGCATCGGGCATCGGGCGGGCCATCGCGCTCCTGCAGGCGTCGGCGGGCCGCGCCGTCGCCCTGGTCGACCGGGACGAGACCGGCCTGCGGAAGGCCGCCGACGAGGCGAGGGCGCTCGGGGCCCCCGAGGTGGCGGCCATCCCGGCCGACGTCGGGTCCGAATCCGCCGTCACCGAGGGCTTCCGGCACTGCCGTGAGGCGCTGGGCGTCCCCACACGGGTGGTCGCGGGCGCGGGCATCGAGATATCGGTGAAGGCCCATGAGACCGGGCTCGCGGACTGGGAGCGGGTGATCGGCACCAATCTCACCGGTACGTTCCTCACCTGCCGCGAGGCCATCAGGCTGCTGCTGGAGCACGAGCTGACGGGCTCCCTGGTCTGCGTCTCGTCCCCGTCCGCCGTCATCGGGTTCGGGGGAGGGGCGAACAGCGCCTACGGAAGCTCCAAGGGCGGCATCTCGGCGCTGGTCAGAGCCCTCGCCATCGACTACGCGGCCGCGGGCATCCGCGTCAACGGCGTCATCCCGGGTGCCACGGCGACCCCGCTGCTGGACGTCGTATCACCGGACGCCGAGGGGCCCGACACCATCGCCGCCCGCGCGAAGCGGCAGATTCCGCTCGGCCGACTCGCCCGCCCGGAAGAGATCGCCGAAGCGGTCGACTGGCTGCTCGGCCCCCGGGCCAGCTATATGACGGGCAGCCACCTCCACGTCGACGGCGGTCTGACGGCCCGCAGCGCGAACGACTTCTGATCCCGTTCCGTGACTACGCGGCCGCCCCCACCTCCTGCGCGGCGTCGCCGTGGAGCGCCACCCGGACCAGGGCCGCCGCGAGCCGGGGTACGTCCTCGCCGGACACCAGCCCCTCCAGGGACGCGGCGCTCTTCGGCAGACCGACGCGCTCGGCGCCAGCAGCTTCCGCGGGTCCCCGGCGTCGAAGAGGGCGCGCGCGGAGGCCACCGCGATCTCCGCCATCTCACAGCCCACCTCCTTCCGGCTCACTCCGCAGGATCTTCCAGATGCGGGTGGCCACCTGGAGGTTGAGCCTGCTGTCCACGTCCGTCAGATCGCAGCCGCTGATCTCGCGGATCCGCTGCAGCCGGTAGCGCAGCGTGGAGCGGTGGATGACCAGGACGGCGGCCGTCGCGCTGTAGTTGCCGCCTCGGTCGAAGTACGCGGTCAGGGTCTCGACCAGGGCCGTGCGGTGCAGCGCGTCGTAGTCCAGCAGCGGGCCCAGCCACTCCCGTACGAACTGCTCGACCTCCCGCTGATCCTCTCCGGTGCGCAGAATGCGGTACAGGCCCAGATCGTCGAAGAAGGTGATGCCGTACGCGCTGTGCGAGCCCTGCCGTACCTCCAGCGCGCGCAGCGCCTCCTGGTACGAACGGGGTACGTCATGCGGGCTGTCGCAGCGGCCGCCGACGCCGACCGCCCCGGCCGGGGAGCCCAGCTCCCGGCTGAGCGCCGTGTGCAGCGCGCGCTCGGCCGGACGGCCCCGCGCCACCAGCACCGCCGTACCGGAGCGGCGGGTCGGCAGCACCCGCAGCCCCAGCCCCGAGGCCGCGCGGCCGACGGCGCGCAGGAACCCGTCGTCCGCCGGTCCGTCCGCCCAGCGCACCGCGACCACATGGTGCGGACCGTGCAGATCGTGGCCGACCGCCTCGGCGCGGGCGTAGGCGCTGCTGTCGTCCGCGCCGGTGAGCAGGTCGTCCACCAGCTCGCGCCGCAGCCGCAGCTCCAGTTCGGCCAGCTCACGCAGGTGCGCCAGCTCCAGGGCCAGCGCGGACGCGGCGTGGTCCAGGGCGCGTACGGCCCGTTCGTCGGCCCGGCCCTCGGGGTCCACCAGACACAGCGCGCCCAGCAGCTCGCCACGTGGCGCCGCGACCGCGACCAGCCGGTCCCGCACCCGGGCCGGGCGGGACCGGCGGGCGGCGTCGCGCAGCAGCTCCTCGCGCTGCGCCGGATCGGGCTTGGGGTACGGATCGGGGCGCCCGGGCCCCGCCCAGGCGCGCAGATTGCCGAACCGGTCCTCGACCACGGCGGGCAGTCCGGTGACGCGGTGCAGCGCCCGGGCGATCCCCGCCTCGCCGTCGCCACGGGCGGCGGCCCGGGCGAGGGCGTCGTGCACCGCGCGCAGATGGCCCAGGTCGGAGAGGGAGTGGTCGAGCCGCCGCCGGATCGCCTCCCGCTCGCCTCTGGCCCGGCGCAGCTCGGCGGCCTGGGCGCGCTCCCGGCGGTGGGCGGCGGCGATGGACAGCGCCGCGGAGGTCTGGTGCACCAGGAGGGACAGCAGGAACCGCTCGTCCTCGCCCGGCCGGTCCCGGGAACTGACCACCAGCGCGCCGCGCAGTCTTTCGGGTTCGTACGGCCCATCCGGCGCCCGCGGTCCGTCCGGCTCGCGCAGGGCGAACGCCCATCCCCAGGCCCGTCGGGGGAAGCGCACCGGCCCGTCCCGGCCCGCCAGCGCCCTGACCTGCGCGTCCAGGGCGGCCGTGGCCCGGAAGCCGTCGTCCGGGCAGCGCACCAGGCCGTCGCCGAGCAGCAGATAGCCCGCTTCGGCGCGGCCCGGCCCCACCGCGCTGACCTGGGCCATCGCCCGGCGCAGGATCTCCGTCTCGTCCCGGCTGTCGAACATGGTCAGACAGCGCAGCATCAGCTCATCGGCGACACCAGAGGGGGCCATGCGCACCGGAGTACCCCTATCCCGGCGAATCATCGCAAGAGGGCGAATTCGGGGCCGTAATTTCGACCCCGGGGACGCAGGCGCACCCTCGTCCCGCCTTGTCACCCTGACGGCATGGGCCTCGGTCCCGCCAGTGGTCCGGCCACTGGCGAGGACGCGACCATCCGGCCGCCCGCTACGGCAAGTACGGCAAGGAGGGTGACGCCATGGCCATCGAGCCCGACCCCCATCTGTCCATGGTGCGCCCGGTCGCCCCGCACACCCCGCAGGGGTGCGAGGAGTGCCTGCGCCTGGGGTCGCCCTGGGTGCATCTGCGGCTCTGCCTGACCTGCGGACATGTCGGCTGCTGCGACTCCTCGCCGCTCAAGCACGCCCGCGCCCATGCCGCCGTGGCGAGTCATCCCATCGTCGAGCCGCTGGAGACCGACGAGGAATGGCGGTGGTGCTACGTCCACGAGGCCCTGGTCTGACCTGCCGACAACCATCACCACGGAGGTGAAGGACGATGAGCATGCCCGTCCGACGACACCGGGGCGCAGGCCCCCTCGAACGCCCCCGGGGCTGGAGCCGCAACCCGCTGGCGGAATTCGACGAACTGCTCAGCCAGATGGGCGGACTCCTCGAATCCACCGTCGGCGCCGCCCCGCCCGCCCTCACCGCATGGGCGCCCGCCGCCGACGTCACCGAGGCCGACGACGCCTACCGGGTCGAGGTCGACCTCCCCGGCGTCCGGCGTGCCGACGTGGACGTGGAGGTGAGCGGCCAGGAGCTGACCGTCTCCGGCGAGATCGGGGAACGCGAGCGCGAGGGCGTGCTGCGCCGGAGCACCCGTCGCACCGGGCGCTTCGAGTACCGGATGCTGCTGCCCGCCGAGGTCAACACCGAGGCCGTCAAGGCCGGGATGACCGACGGTGTGCTGACCATCACCGTCCCGAAGGCGGAGGCCGTGAAGCCCCGTCATGTCGAGATCACCGAGAGCGGGGAGGTCGGTGGCAAGGAGGCCGGGGGCAGGGCGCAGGCCCAGCAGCCGCCCGGCGGGACGCGGATGACCGACGAGACCACCGAAACGCAGAGCACCCAGGCCGCCCAGGGAGCCCAAGGCGCTCAAGGAATGCGGGACACCCAAGGGGCCCAGGGGACCCAACGAGCCCAAGAGGCTCAACAATCCACCCGGGAGGCCCAAGGCACTCAAGAGGCCCAGGAGTTCCAGGAGTCCCGAGAGGCCCGGGAGGCCCGGGAGGCCCGCGAGTCCCGAGAGGCCGATGAGACCCGCCCCTCCTGGGGCTTCCGCGGCCGCAACCGCTGAACCCGAGAGAAACCCCCACCACGGCGGCGCTCCATCCGGGGCGCCGCCGCCCGATGCCCGGCTTCTCCCGGCTTCTCCCCTCTCCGCGGGTACATCCGGATGGTCAATGTCCATTTTTCCTTTCCCCAGCCAACGGTTGATCAGTAATCTCGCCTCAGCAGCGGGTTGCCCTGCCGCTCTTCGTCGTGCTCCACTGCCCCGAGGACGCGGACGACCCCGAGGGCGGCCCCGGAAGCCGGAAGAGGGCGAAGGAAGTGCAGGACGTAAAAGCTGCCTGGCGGCCGGCGGGCATCAACGCCACAGACGAGGACGAACCAGCCCGTGGCGGCGTCCCCCCGGCGAGGCGTGCGATATGACCTCCACGCCGGGCGGGCCGAGACGTCGGGGCGGCGCCGGAGACGCCGAGGCGGAGAACGAGAGGCTGCGGCGGTTCGCGGCGATCTGGAGCCGCGCCGTCCATCCGATGGCGGCCACCACCATGACCCTTGACGAGTTCCAGGGCTATCTGCTGCCGCTCGCCCACCGGCTGAGCGAGGCCCTGCAGACCGTCCCCTTCGACACCGCCGACGCCTACGAGGTGGGCGCCGCGCTCGTCGACGCCCAGTGCGCCGAGCCCGAGGCGCTGCCCGCGATCCTCGGCATCATCGACGCGTATCTGGTGCTCTACTCCCCGCCGGACCGGCCGATGAGCGACGAGGACCTGCGGGCCCGCTGCGCCCGGCTGCAGCACGCGCTCGCCGCGGGTTTCGTACGGGAGCTGCGCGAGCGTGAGCGCGATGAGCGCAAAGCCGTCTCCCGCGCCGCGCTGACCGCGCGCATCGAGGCCGAGAAGGCGCTGCACGCGAGCGAGGCCAAGTTCCAGGCCGTGTTCGAGGGCGCGGTGATCGGCGTGGGGATCGCCGGGCTCGACGGCGAAGTCCTCGTCGTCAACGACGCGATGGCCAGGATGTTCGGCGGCTCCGACTTCTTCCGCCCCGGCCGTAACGTCACCGAGTTCGTCCACCCCGACGACACCCCCGGCGTCCACGAGCTGTACCGCGAGCTGGTCCGGGGCGACCGCGACCACTTCCGCGTCGAGAAGCCGCACTACCGCGACGACGGCAGCGTGCTGTGGACCAATCTCACCGTCACCCTGCTCCGCGACTCCGGCGGCGCGCCCCAGTATCAGCTCGCGCTCGCCGAGGACATCACCGAGCACCGGCTGCTGCGTGAGCGGCTGCGCTACGAGGCCACCCATGACGAGCTGACCGGGCTGCCCAACCGCACCCTGTTCCTGGAACGCCTCGACCAGGCGCTCGCCGCCGAGGCCGACGCCCAGCGCTTCGGCGTGTGCTACCTGGACCTCGACGGGTTCAAGGCCGTCAACGACAGCCTCGGGCACGTGGCGGGGGACCGGATGCTGCGGGCCGTCGCCGAGCGGCTCCAGGGCTGTGTGACCTCCCCGCACGAACTGGTCGCCCGGGTCGGCGGCGATGAGTTCCTGGCGCTGGTCACCGGGCCCGCCGCACAGGCGGACGGCGCCGCGATGGCCCGCCGGATGCTCGCCGCGCTCGCCGACCCCGTCCAGGTCGAGGGCCGTGAGCTGCGGGTACGGGCCAGCATCGGCGTCGTCGACGGGCGGGCCGGGGAGATCTGCCGGGCCGAGGTGCTGCGCAGCGCCGACATCACCATGTACCGGGCCAAGGCCGCGGGCGGCAACCGCTACGAACTCGCCGACGCCGACTCCAACGCCCGGGTGATCGCCCGTCACAGCCTCAGCAACGGGCTGCCGTCGGCCCTGGAGAACGGCGAGTTCTTCATCGAGTACCAGCCGCTGGTACGGCTCACCGACGGCACCGTACGCGGCGCCGAGGCGCTGGTGCGCTGGCTCCACCCGGTGCACGGGGTGCTCGGCCCCGACCAGTTCATCCCGCTCGCCGAGGACACCGGCCTCATCGTGCCGCTCGGCCGCTGGGTGCTGGAGCAGGCCGCCCGGCAGGCCCGCGACTGGCAGGACGCCGCCGAGTGCGACGCCGAGCGGTTGCGGGTCAACGTCAACCTGTCGCCCTGCCAGCTGAGCCACCCCACCCTGGTCTCCGACACGGTGGCGGTCCTGGAGAACGCCGGGCTGTGTCCGAGCGCCCTGTGCCTGGAGGTCACCGAGAACGACCTCATCGGCGCCGACGAGAACGCCCTGCGGCCGCTGCGGCAACTCGCCGACCTGGGCGTGGACATCGCCCTGGACGACTTCGGCACCGGGTACTCCAACCTCTCGTACCTGCGCCGCCTGCCGGTCAGCACCCTCAAGCTGGACCGCTCCTTCACCCGTGGCATGCAGCGCGCCCCGGCCGACCCCGTCGACGTCAAGATCGTGGAGGGCATCGTCTCGCTGGCCCACACCCTCGACCTGGCGGTCACGGTGGAGGGCGTCGAGACGGCGGTGCAGGCCGAGCACCTGCGGATGCTGGGCTGCGACACCGCCCAGGGCTGGTACTACGCCCGCCCCGGCCCTCCGGAGCGGCTGCACACCCTGGCACTGGCCGACGCCAGCTGAGCGAACGCCCGACGGGCGGGCCGGTAGTCCGGCCCGCCCGCGCGCTCTCCTGCGAAACGCTCTACTCCTGTGCGTCCAGCAGCCGGGAGCGGATCAGGAAGCGGACGCCCTCCGGCGCCTCCAGCG
The DNA here is from genome assembly GCF_042731515.1 of Streptomyces sp. NPDC059850. Lineage (NCBI taxonomy): Bacteria > Bacillati > Actinomycetota > Actinomycetes > Kitasatosporales > Streptomycetaceae > Streptomyces > Streptomyces sp. NPDC059850. Next base: position 214,543 of record NZ_JBHWJI010000004.1, on the reverse strand, counting down.
AGAATCCGCTGCCGCGCCCCGGCACCACGTCCACCGTCAGATGGGTATGCCGCCACCGCTCGAACTGCGAGGCGGACATCCAGAAGCCCACCGGCTCCTGGACCCCGTCCACCTCCAGCTCGCCGAGCAGCACATCGGACGCGCCCGTACGGAACTCGCCGCGCGGGAAGCACATGGGCGCGCTGCCGTCGCAGCAGCCGCCCGACTGATGGAACATCAGCGGCCCGTGGTCCGCCCGCAGCCGCCGGATCAGCTCGGCCGCGGCCTCCGTCAGGGCGATACGCGAGACCTCCGCCATGGCTAGAAGAAGCCCAGCTTCTTCGGGGAGTACGAGACGAGCAGATTCTTGGTCTGCTGATAGTGGTCGAGCATCATCTTGTGGGTCTCGCGCCCGATGCCCGACTGCTTGTAGCCGCCGAAGGCGGCGTGCGCCGGGTAGGCGTGGTAGCAGTTCGTCCACACCCGGCCCGCCTGGATGGCCCGTCCGGCCCGGTACGCGGCCGTGCCGTCGCGGGTCCAGACGCCCGCGCCCAGCCCGTACAGCGTGTCGTTGGCGATCTCGATCGCGTCCGAGAAGTCCGCGAACCGGGCCACCGCCACCACAGGGCCGAAGATCTCCTCCTGGAAGACGCGCATGTGGTTGCCGCCCTCGAAGATCGTGGGCCGGACGTAGTAGCCGCCCTCCAGCTCGCCGCCCAGCTCGGCGCGGGTGCCGCCGGTGAGGATGCGGGCGCCCTCCTGCTTGCCGATGTCGAGGTAGGAGAGGATCTTCTCCAGCTGGTCGTTGGACGCCTGGGCGCCCATCATCGTGTCGGTGTCCAGCGGGTGGCCCTGGACGATCTTCTCGGTACGGGCCACGGCCGCGTCCATGAAGTCCTGGTAGTGGCCGTCCTGGACCAGCGCACGCGACGGACACGTGCACACCTCGCCCTGGTTGAGGGCGAACATGGTGAAGCCTTCGAGCGCCTTGTCGAGGAAGTCGTCGTCGGCGGCCGAGACGTCGTCGAAGAAGATGTTCGGGCTCTTGCCGCCCAGCTCCAGGGTGACCGGGATCAGGTTCTCGCTCGCGTACTGCATGATCAGGCGGCCGGTCGTGGTCTCGCCGGTGAAGGCGACCTTGGCCACGCGCGGGCTGGAGGCCAGCGGCTTTCCGGCCTCCACGCCGAAGCCGTTGACGATGTTGACGACGCCCGGCGGCAGCACGTCGGCCACCCGGTTCATCCAGACGTGGATCGAGGCGGGCGTCTGCTCGGCGGGCTTGAGGATCACCGCGTTGCCCGCGGCCAGCGCCGGGGCGAGCTTCCAGGCGGCCATCAGGATCGGGAAGTTCCACGGGATGATCTGGGCGACGACGCCCAGCGGCTCGTGGAAGTGGTAGGCGACCGTGTCGTCGTCGATCTCGGAGAGACTGCCCTCCTGGGCCCGGATCGCCCCCGCGAAGTAGCGGAAGTGGTCGATGGCCAGCGGGATGTCGGCGGCCAGGGTCTCCCGTACCGGCTTGCCGTTCTCCCAGCTCTCGGCGACCGCCAGCTCTTCGAGGTGCTGCTCCATGCGGTCGGCGATCTTCAGCAGCACCGCGGCGCGCTCGGCGGGCGCGGTACGGCCCCAGGCGGGCGCGGCCGCGTGGGCGGCGTCCAGGGCCCGTTCGACGTCCTCGGCGGTGCCCCGGGCGATCTCGGTGAACGGCTGCCCGTTGACCGGGGACGGGTTCTCGAAGTAGCGGCCCCGGGCGGGGGGTTGGTACGCCCCGTCGATCCAGTGGTCGTAGCGCGGCTGGTAGCTGACCACCGATCCCTCGGAGCCGGGGTTTGCGTAACGCGTCATGGGGGCGGCCTCCCTGTCGTACCTGCGGGCTCCGCCCGCCACGGGACGGGCGGAGATGAGGGGAGGCTAGACGCGGCAACGTTGCGGCAACGTTGCGTACCCGTGGCCGTCGTCTTCCCGGGTGCCACTCTCCAGGCCGTACACCTCGCGCAGCCGCCGCACCCGCGCCGCCGGGGCCGCCCGGGCGGGGGAGTACGGCGGATGAGCGGCCAGCAGCGCCTCCGCCACCTCCAGGTCGTCCTCGCCCCACGGGGTGTGCGCCCAGCGCCGCAGCAGCTCCGGGTCGGCGCGGGACAGCACGGCCCGCCGCAGCCCGTCCTCCAGGTCCCGCCGCATCCGGCACACCCCGGGCGCCTCCGACATCGGCAGCAGCGGGCCCGGATACGCGCGCAGGGCGGTGGCCACCTCACCGGCCGCCAACTCCTCGGCCGCCACGCCCACATCGGTGCGCACCGGCCCGCACAGCCGGTACGGGCGCGAGCCCAGCAGCGGCCCGACCAGCCGGCGCAGCCGCGACATCTCGGCGCGCAGCGTCACCGGGGACCGGCGGTCGGCCCGCGGCCCGTACAGCTCCAGCGCCAGCCGGTCGCCGCTCAGGCCCTCCGGATGGCCCGCGAGCAGCACCATGATCTCGCTGTGCCGCCGCCCGAGCCGCAGCCGCCGCCCCTCGGTGATCAGCAGTGCCTCGTCGCGGCCGAGCGCCGTCAGCGACGCGCGCGGGCCGCGCGCCGGGGGCGCCAGGGCCGCCAGCTGCGCTTCGGCGGCGCGGGCGGTCGCCTGCACCAGGGCGAGGCTGTGCGGGGCGGCCAGATGGTCGCCGCCGGTGAGGTCCACCGCGCCCAGCAGCCGCCCGGAGTGCGGGTCGTGGATCGGGGCCGCGGCGCAGGTCCAGGGCTGCACGCTGCGGTTGAAGTGCTCCGTGGCGAAAATCTGCACCGGGTGGTCGAGGGTGAGCGCGGTGCCCGGAGCGTTGGTGCCCGCGTGGCGCTCGTCCCAGCGCGCCCCGGCCACGAAGTTCATCCGCTCGGCCCGGTGGCGCATCCCCGTGTGCCCCTCCACCCACAGCATGCGGCCGAGGTCGTCGCAGACCGCCAGCAGATGGGCGCCGTCGTGCGCGATGCTCCCCAGCAGCTCGCGGAAGAGCGGCATCACCCGGGCCAGCGGATGGTCCGCCCGGTACGCGTCCAGCGCGTCGTCCGCCAGCTCGATCGGCGCCGCGCGCTCCTGCGCCACCCGGGCGTCGGCCGAGCGCCGCCAGGAGTCCGCCACCACCGGGCGGACGGCCGGGCCCAGGGCCCCCTCCGTCAGGAACGCCTCGTGCGCGCGGCGCACGGCGCGGGTGCGCTCCGCCGGATCGGTGCCGGATGCCATCGCCAGCCAGGGATTGACCACGGGGCCTCGCTCAACGGTACGGAGGGTCGGGTGGGACGGAGGGTCAGGTGGGCGGGGTGGCGCAGCAGCCGGGCGTGGGGGCGGGGGCGAAACCGGGCGGTGAGGCGTAGCCGCAGGAGTGGCAGATCTTCCACCCGTCCTGGTTGACGGCGAGTTGGCCGCCACAGCTCGGGCACTGCTCGGAACTCATGATCGATCCTTTGGTTCAATGCGCGACGGGCCGGTCAGGGCCGCCCCAGCGCTCAGATTTCCTTGTGAGGCGGATGCCCCGCAATAGTCAGAACAAGCCGCGTTGCGATACGGCTCCGGTGGCGGATCGGTTCACCGGAACGCAAGGAGCCGGGGGCCTTGAGGCTCCCGGCTCCGCGCGCTGTTTCCCTCGGTCAGGGATCAGCTGTTTCCCTCGATGAGGGATCAGTTGATGGCCTTGATCAGCTCCCCGTTGGTGGTGTCGCCGCTCAGCTCCCAGAAGAAGGTGCCGCCGAGACCCTGCTGCTGCTTGTAGGTCATCTTCCCGCCGATGGTGGCGGGGGTGTCGTAGCTCCACCACTGGTCGCCGCAGTGCGCGTAGGCCGTTCCGGCGACCGTGCCGGTGGCCGGGCACTTGCTCTTGAGCACCTTGTAGTCCTCGATGCCCGCCTCGTACGTCCCCGGCGCGGCGCCGGTCGCGGTGCCGCCGGGGGCCGCCTGGCCGACGCCGCTCCAGCCGCGTCCGTAGAAGCCGATGCCCAGCAGCAGCTTCGAGGCCGGGACGCCGAGCCCCTTGAGCTTCTGGATCGCGGCGTCGGTGTAGAAGCCCTGCTGGGGCAGGCCGCTGTAGGAGGTCAGCGGCGAGTGCGGGGCCGTCGGGCCCTGGGCCGCCCAGGCGCCGAAGAAGTCGTACGTCATCGGGTTGTACCAGTCGACGTATTGCGCGGCGCCCGCGTAGTCGGCGGCGTCGATCTTGCCGCCGGACGAGGCGTCGGCCGTGATCGCGGCGGTGACCAGGTTGTTCTGGCCGAATTTGGCGCGCATCGCGGCCATCACGTTCTTGAACGCGGCCCGGCCGCTGGTGTCGCAGGTGTTGCCGCAGGCGTTGGGATACTCCCAGTCGATGTCGATGCCGTCGAAGACGTCCGCCCAGCGCGGGTCCTCGACCAGGTTGTAGCAGGACTCGGCGAACGCGGCGGGGTTCTTGGCCGCCTCGCCGAACCCGGAGGACCAGGTCCAGCCGCCGAAGGACCACACCACCTTGAGGTTCGGGTGCAGCTTCTTGAGCTTGCGCAGCTGGTTGAAGTTGCCGCGCAGGGCGCCCGCGTCCCAAGTGTCGGCCTTGCCGTCGACGCTGCCCGCCGCGTCGTACGCCTTGTCGTAGTCGGCGTAGGCGTCACCTATGGCGCACTTACCGCCGGTGACGTTGCCGAAGGCGTAGTTGATGTGGGTGAGCTTGTTGGCGGACCCGGAGGTCTCCACGTTCTTCACGTGGTAGTTGCGCTGGTAGATGCCCCACTGCGTGAAGTAGCCGACCACCTTGTTACCGGCCGCTGCCTTGGGGGTGGCTGCCTTGGCGGTGGGGGGTTCCGCCGGGGCGGCACCGGGGCTGGCCGTCGCCGCGCCCGCCAGCAGGGTGGCGGTCAGCACCGCCGTCGAGAGGGCCGCGAGTGCTGCCCGTAGTCCGCGTGGTCTGAGCATGGATTCTCCTCGGTGGGGGGTGAGGGGAGACGAAGTGCCCGACGACCTGCCCCGATATTGACATGAACGCGCAGGGCAGGGTGGGAGAACGGTAGAAGGACTAGACCAGTGGGGTCAATGGTCTGGGCCAATCCCGTCCGGGCAACACCCGGACGGAGGAACTTTGTTGAAGATCGTCATACCGGTGACTCGGGCCCCTCGATCGGGCATACTCCAACCGCCACGGTGCAGGTCATCACCCGTTCGCGACCCGACGGGAGGACCGGCTCAGCGGCAGGACACGGGCGGCGCCGCCCCACCGGGCGCGCACGCCGCCGCCGCGCCCTACAGGGAGAGGAGAGCGCCGCCATGACCGACCACGGCCCGCAGCCGGTGGAACGCGAACTGCCCACTGAGGAAGCCCGCGACCTGATCTCGCTCGTCCGCGAGCTGACCGAGAGGGAGATCCGTCCCCGCGCCGCCGAGGAGGAGGCCGCCGGGCACTTCCCCCGCGAACTGTTCACCCTGCTGTCCCAGTCGGGGCTGCTGGGGCTGGTGTACCCCGAGGAGTTCGGCGGCGGCGACCAGCCGTACGAGGTCTACCTCCAGGTCCTGGAGGAGCTGGCCGCGGCCCGCCTCACCGTCGGCCTCGGCGTCAGCGTCCACACCCTGGCCTGCCACGGCCTCGCCACGTTCGGCAGCAAGGAGCAGCTGGCCGAGCACCTTCCGGCGATGCTCGGCGGCGGCCTGCTCGGCGCGTACTGCCTCTCCGAGCCCGCCTCCGGCTCCGACGCCGCCGCCCTCACCACCCGGGCCACCCGGGACGGCGACAACTGGACGCTGGAGGGCGGCAAGGCGTGGATCACCCACGGCGGCATCGCCGACTTCTACACCGTCCTCGCCCGCACCAGCCCCGAGCGCACCCGGGGCGTCAGCGCGTTCCTGGTGCCCGGCGACGCCCCCGGGCTCTCCGCCGCCGCCCCCGAACGCAAGATGGGCATGAACGGGTCACCCACCGCGCAGATCCACCTCGACCGGGTCAAGGTCTCCGGCGCCCGCCGGATCGGGGAGGAGGGCCAGGGCTTCGCCATCGCCCTGTCCGCCCTCGACGCGGGGCGCCTGGGCATCGCGGCCTGCGCGATCGGCCTCGCGCAGGCGGCCCTGGACGAGGCGGTCGCGTACACCGCGCAGCGCAAGCAGTTCGGCCGCCCGATAGCCGACTTCCAGGGGCTGCGCTTCACGCTGGCCGACATGGCCACCCAGATCGAGGCCGGGCGCGCCCTCTATCTGGCCGCCGCCCGGCTGCGGGACGCGGGGCGGCCGTTCTCCAAGCAGGCGGCCATGGCGAAGCTGTTCTGCACCGATGCGGCGATGCGCGTGACGACCGACGCGGTCCAGCTGTTCGGCGGCTACGGCTACACGGCGGACTTCCCGGTCGAGCGCTATATGCGCGAGGCCAAGGTCCTGCAGATCGTGGAGGGCACCAACCAGATCCAGCGCGTGGTCATCGCGCGCCATGTCGCGGGGCCCGAGAGCCGGTAGACGGGTCGTACGAGCGGTCAGGGGGCGCGGCACCGCCGGGCCCCCTCCGTTGTGCGTTCGCTACGAGCGGGACGCGGCGTGGCGCACCGTCATCGGCGTCCGGATCGGGCGCGAGCCGGGGCCGCCGATGTGCGAGAACGGCTGCTTCCGCCAGTCCAGCCCCTCCGGCAGCGTCAGCAGCAGCGCCGCGTCCTGCTCGTGCGCGTCCAGCGAGGCGTCCGCGGCGGCGGCGTCCGCCACTCCGCGCCCGGTGCCGGGGCACACCGTCAGTCCGAACGGGTTCCACGGAGACGGGCACAGCGCGTGCTCCGGGAGTACGTCCTCGTCGGCCAGCAGGGCGATGGGCTGCGCGCAGTCCGGGCACATGACCCGGAACATTTCATACGTTTCGTAGGTTTCGATGTCGCCTTCGTCGAGGCGCTCAACGTAGGGCATGAGATTTCCCCCTCGGGTGGGCTGGCCAGGCGCGTCGGCCTCGACCACAGCAAGCATTTCCCTCGCGGTCGCATAGGTAATCGCGGCATCCCATAGGACACTCACGAGGAGATGTGGTGTTCGTCACATGCCCCGTGCAGATGCTGCCCGCCCACTGCCCGTCCGGAACCGGTTCGCGGGGTGCGCCCGCTGTGCCCGGAGGCCTCCGACCACATAAGGTGATCGGCTGTGGAGGAGTTGGACAGACAAATCGTGGAGCTGCTCGTCAAGGACGGGCGGATGAGCTACACGGACCTGGGCAAGGCCACTGGCCTGTCCACATCGGCCGTGCATCAGCGGGTCCGCCGTCTCGAGCAGCGGGGAGTGATCCGCGGCTACGCGGCCGTGGTGGACCCGGAGGCCGTGGGGCTGCCCCTGACCGCCTTCATCTCGGTCAAGCCCTTCGACCCCAGCGCGCCGGACGACATCTCCGACCGGCTCGCCGAGGTGCCCGAGATCGAGGCGTGCCACAGCGTCGCGGGCGACGAGAACTACATCCTCAAGGTGCGGGTCGCCACCCCGCTGGAGCTGGAGCACCTGCTCAGCCGGATCCGCTCGCTGGCCGGAGTCTCCACCCGCACCACCGTCGTCCTGTCCACCCCGTACGAAGCGCGCCCGCCGCGCGTCTGACCGCCCTCCCGTACTGACCGACCCCGTACTGACCGACCCCCGTACGGGCCCGGCCGGACCTGAGGTCCCCGGCGCCCGGATCGTCCGAAAATCGACCCCGCGAGGCAGCCCGCCGTGAACGACCCGACCCCCGCCCAGGCCGCCGAAGGCCGTACCGTCCTGCTGCGCGGGGGCGAGGTGCACAGCCCCGCCGACCCGTTCGCGACCGCGATGGTCGTCGAGGGCGACACCATCGCCTGGGTCGGCTCCGAGGGTGCCGCGGACGGCTTCGCGGACGGCGTGGACGAGGTGGTGCGGCTGGACGGGGCGCTGGTCACCCCCGCGTTCACTGATGCGCATGTGCACACCACCGCCACCGGGCTCGCCCTGACCGGGCTCGATCTGACGGGCGCCCCGACCCTCGCCGACGCCCTGGAGCGGGTCCGTGCGCACGCCGCCGCCCACCCCGCCGACCCGGTGCTTCTCGGCCACGGCTGGGACGCCAGCGGCTGGCCCGGCGGCCGCCCGCCCGCCCGCGCCGAACTGGACGCGGCCACCGGCGGCCGCCCCCTCTACCTCAGCCGGGCCGATGTGCACTCCGCGGTCGTCACGACCGCCCTGCTCGACCGCGTCCCCGACATCACCGGACGCACCGGCTACCACCCCGACGCGCCGCTGACCGGCGACGCCCACCACGCCGTGCGCGCCGCCGCGTACGCGAGCGTGACGGAGCGGCAGCGCGAGGACGCCCAGCGCGCCGCCCTCGACCACGCCGCCTCCGTCGGCATCGGCTCCCTCCACGAATGCGCGGGCCCCGCCATCTCCGGCGAGGACGACCTCACCGGGCTGCTGCGGCTCGCCGCCGCGCGGCCAGGACCCCGGGTCCACGGCTACTGGGCCGAGGCCGTCACCGGCGCCGCCGACCTGGAGAAGGTACGGGCGCTGGGGGCCGCCGGGGCCGCCGGAGACCTCTTCGTGGACGGCGCCCTCGGCTCCCACACCGCCTGCCTCCACCAGCCGTACGCCGACGCGCCGCACACCGGCACCGCCTACCTGGACGCGGCCGCCGTCGCCGCCCATGTGGCCGTCTGCACCGAGGGCGGCGTCCAGGCCGGGTTCCACGCCATCGGCGACGCCGCCGTCTCCGCCGTCGTCGAGGGCGTACGGGCCGCCGCCGACAAGGTGGGCCTGGCCCGGGTGCGCGCCGCCCGGCACCGCGTCGAACACGCCGAGATGCTCACCCCTGAGACCATCGCCGCCTTCGCCGACCTCGGCCTCACCGCCTCCGTCCAGCCCGCCTTCGACGCCGCGTGGGGCGGTGAGGAGGGCATGTACGCCCAGCGGCTCGGCCCCGAGCGGGCCCGCACCCTCAACCCGTACGCGGCGCTGCTGCGGGCCGGGGTGCCGCTCGCGCTCGGCTCCGACAGCCCCGTCACCCCGCTGGACCCGTGGGGTACCGTGCGGGCCGCCGCCTTCCACCGCACCCCGGAGCACCGGATCTCCGCCCGCGCCGCCTTCACCGCCCACACCCGGGGCGGCTGGCGGGCCATCGGACGGGACGACGCGGGCGTCCTGGTGCCCGGCGCGCCCGCCGACTACGCGGTGTGGCGGACCGGGGAACTCGTCGTCCAGGTCCCCGACACGCGGGTGGCCGGGTGGTCGACCGATCCGCGTTCCGGCACGCCCGGGCTGCCCGATCTCACCCCCGGCGGCCAACTGCCCGTCTGTGTGCGCACGGTGGTGCGCGGACGCACCGTGCACAGCCGTCCGGACGAGTGACGGAAAAGCGCCGCGTACCGCCGAACGATGTCCCACCGGCCTGTCGTGGCGGCTGAACATTGTCCGTACTGACCTGGTCATTTGAGGAAACGGCGCAGGTCATGCGACTGTTGACAGAGTCCGGTTGGTGGCCGGTAGGTTCGGCCCCGTCCACCACAGGACAACCCGACCGGGGAATCTTCACGCAGTCGTCGAACGCCGCTGGGCCAGAGGGAGACGCGCCGCCCAGGCCGTCACCACTGGGAGCCAGGTCCAGCGCACGGGGGCGAGGGAGGGTCGCCGGGTCGGCAGGTGCGACCCGGGAGGGGCCCGGACGCTCAGTAGACAACGGCTCTCGGTCGACCCGCAGCCAGCGGGCCCCAGGTCGGCCCGAAGGGCGTCGGGCCCCCATCCGCACGCACACGGCGGACCGCCCCCCGCGAGGGGGCGGCATCCGCCGAAATCGCGACCCCGGTCCGCAGGGAGATCCCCGGACTCCTTTGCCGCGATTTCGCCGCGTTATCCACAGGTTCCGCACCTCGGGGACACAGCCGCGCGCCCGCGTTATACGGTCACCTCACCACAGCTTGATTGCAGGAAGGCCGTACACCGTGCCCTCGGGTTCCGACACCACCGCCGAAGCCGCCTCGTCCGGCCCGGCCGAAGAACGACCGGACGGGCCGCGAACGTCCGCCGCCGCGCCCCGACCGGGCGACGAGGGGGAGGCCGCGGCGGAGGCGTCCACGCCCCCCGGCGGGGGCCGCCCCGGCCGGTGGCGCCGCCTGGGCGGGCTCGCCCGCCGCGAGGCGGGGCGCAGCGCGCTCGCGGCCGCCGCCGGGCTCGCGCTCGGGCTCGCCTTCCCGCCGTTCGACCTGTGGCCGCTGTCCCTGCTGTCCGTGGCGGCCCTGAGCCTGCTCACCCACGGCCGGACGGTCCGCCAGGGCGCCTGGACGGGGTTCGCGTTCGGGGTGCCGTTCTTCCTGCTGCTGCTGAAGTGGCTGAGCGTGATCGGCTGGGACGCGACGATCGGCCTGTCGGTCATCGAATCGCTCTTCCTGGTGCTGATGGGCGCCGGGTTCGCGCTGGTCTCCCGGCTGCCGTGGCCGTCCCTGTGGCCGCTGTGGACGGCCTGTCTGTGGGTGACCCAGGAGTGGGCCCGGGACCGGGTGCCGTTCGGCGGCTTCCCCTGGGGGCGGCTGGCCTTCGCCAACACCGGGTCGCCGTTCACCCCGCTCGCCGCGCTCGGCGGCGCCCCGCTGGTCACCTTCGCCGTCGCGCTGACGGGCGGTCTGCTGGCCTCCGCCGCGCTCGCCCTGTGGCGGCTGCGGGCGGACGGCCGGCTGACGGCGCGGGGCGCGCTGCCCGCCGCCGGTGCGGTCGCCGTCGCGGCCGCCGTGACCGTGGCCGGGTTCGCGGTGCCGATCCCGACGAAGGCGGACGACAGCGTGGACGTCGCCGTCGTCCAGGGCAATGTGCAGCAGGCGGGCATGGACTTCCTGGGCCGCCCCATGAAGATCCTCAACAACCACGTGGACGCCACGCTCGACCTGGCCAAGGACGTCAAGGCAGGCCGGATCAAGAAGCCCGACCTCGTCATATGGCCGGAGAACTCCTCCGACCTGGATCCCTTCCAGTACCAGGAGGCCTACGCCCGGATCGACGAGGCCGTGCGGGCCATCGGCGTGCCGGTGCTGGTCGGCGCACTGGTCGACCACCCCTCCAAGCCGGGGTACGTGTTCAACGAGGGCATCGTCTGGGACCCCAAGGACGGCCCCGGCGCCCAGTACACCAAGCAGCACCCGGTGCCGTTCGGCGAGTACGTGCCGTTCCGCAAGGAACTCAGCAAGATCATCACCCGGCTGCAGCGCGTCCCCCGCGACTTCTTCCCCGGCGACCACACCGGGCTGCTGCAGGTCGGCCCGGCCAAGCTGGGCGATGTGATCTGCTTCGAGGTCGCGTACGACGAGATCGTGCGCGACACGGTCAACGCGGGCGCCCGCGCGATCGTCGTCCAGACCAACAACGCCACCTACGGCGAGAGCGGCCAGCCAGAACAGCAGCTGGTCATGTCCCGGCTGCGGGCGATCGAACACGGCCGTCCGGTGATCACCGCGGCCACCAGCGGGATCAGCGCGGTCGTCGCGCCGGATGGCACGATCGAGCAGCGGACGAAAGAATTCACGCAAGACGTGCTCACCGCGCGCATCCCGCTGCGTGACGGCACGACTCTCGCCGACCGCGTCGGTGCGACCCCGGAGTGGGTGCTCGCTATGGTGGGCGTTCTGTCCTGCGCGGCCGCGATCATGATCGGCCGTCGGGGACGTACGGACGAGAAGGGGCAGCAGCCGTGAGCGACGCACGCGAGGCCGAGGAGCCGACCACCCAGGCCGACCAGCCGCGCACCGGGGCAGACGAGGCCGACGGGCCAGGTACCGAGGACGGGGGTCCGGAGTCGCGCCGCACCGGCCAGGACGACGGCGGACGGCGGAAGTACGGTCCGCTGGGCACCGTCCTGGTGATCATTCCGACTTTCAACGAGGCGGAGAACATCGCGCCGATCGTCGCCCGGGTCAGGGAGTCCGTACCGGACGCCCATGTTCTCGTCGCCGACGACAACAGCCCGGACGGCACCGGCAAGGTCGCCGACGAGCTGGCGGCCGACGACGACCACGTCAAGGTCCTGCACCGCAAGGGCAAGGAAGGCCTGGGCGCGGCCTATCTGGCGGGCTTCCGCTGGGGCATCGAGCACGGCTACGGCGTCCTGGTGGAGATGGACGCGGACGGCTCGCACCAGCCCGAGGAACTGCCCCGGCTGCTCACCGCGCTCAAGGGTTCGGACCTGGTGATCGGCTCGCGCTGGGTGCCGGGGGGACGGATCGTCAACTGGCCCAAGTCCCGCGAGTTCATCTCCCGGGGCGGCAGCACGTACTCCCGGCTCATGCTCGACGTGCCGATCCGCGACATGACGGCGGGTTACCGGGCCTTCCGCAAGGAGACCCTGGAGGGGCTCGGCATGGAGGCCGTCGCCTCCCAGGGCTACTGCTTCCAGATCGACCTGGCCTGGCGCGCCGTCAAGGCGGGCTTCCACGTCATCGAGGTCCCCGTCACGTTCATCGAGCGCGAGCGCGGCGAGAGCAAGATGAGCCGGGACATCGTCACCGAGGCGGCCTGGCGCGTCATGTCCTGGGGCGTGGGCTCACGGGTGAACAAGCTGCTGGGCCGCAAGGACCAGTAGTCCCAGGGGCCCGTGCGCGCTCGGAGTAGTCCCACGGGCGGCACTCCGTCACCTGCCGGACACTGAAGGCGGAAGGAGGCGGAACATGCCCAAGATGACCATGAAGAGCAGCAAGAGCGCACAGCGCAGGACGATGACCCCCAAGGGTGCGAAGTCCGGCGGCATGGAGGCGCGTACCAAGGAAGACCTGTATCGCGAGGCCCAGAAGGCCGGGATCGAGGGCAGGTCGCAGATGTCGAAGAGTCAGCTGATCTCCGCTCTGCGCCGTAATCGTTGATCCGCTAGCGGATCCCCGGGACGGCCAGCGCGGTCAGCAGCGCCGTCCCGGCGACCATCCAGGCGACGTAGTCGCCGACGTGCCCGGACTGCAGTCGCCGTACGGGCGCGAGCAGCGCGGCCGCCCCGGTGCGGGCGGGCCGCCGACCAGTGCGGCGGCACGAACGCCGGGGCGGACGCCGCGCGTCCGCCGAGCACCGCGTGCCGGTAGCCGGAGCCGTCGGTGAGCAGCGCCCCGGCCCGGCCCACGGCGTGGGTGAGCGACGGGACCAGCCCGACCGCCAGCGCCCCGATCAGCGGCAGCTTCAGCATGGCCCGGCCGGGTCCGGCCGCCACGCACAGCGGCAGCACGATCGCCGGAACCCCGAGCAGCGCCGTCCAGCGCACCAGCCGGGAGCCGGGCCCTGTGCGGCGGGGAGTAGCGCCAGCCCGCCCAGCAGCGAGCTGAGGTTCTGGGCGACCAGCCGGTCCTCGGGCGCCCCACGGGTGACCCACCACAGCACCGGCGCGAGGGCGAGCAGCGGTACGAGTGCCACCAGCCAGACCCCGGTCAGCGCCAGCCACCAGGCCAGCACCTCCAGCACACCGGACATTCCGCCACCTCCGCGGCGGCGGGTACCCGGACCGCCGCCGCCGATTCCCTGTGGATTCCGTCCGGGAGTGCCTGGATCCACGCCCCCGGGGTCCGTGCGGCGCTCGGGTCCGGGCACACTTGGAGGCATGATGACCGGCGCATCTCAGCAGAGCGACTCGACCCGCCCGAAGCGCAGCCGTGCCCGCACTTTCGTACCGCTGGGCGTCGCCGCCTGGCTGGTGCTGGAGATCTGGCTGCTGACCCTGGTCGCGGAGGCGGCCAGTGGGTTCACCGTCTTCCTGCTGCTGATCGCGGGCGCGGTGGTGGGCGCGGCCATCGTCAAGCGCGCGGGGCGCCGGGCGTGGCAGAACCTGGCGCGGACGATGCAGCCGGGCGCCGAGCCCGCCGAGCCCGCCGGGCAGCCGGGGCGCACCGGGAACTCGTTCACCATGCTCGGCGGGCTGCTGCTGATGATCCCGGGACTGGTCTCGGACGTGGCCGCGCTGCTGTGCCTGTTCCCGCCGACCGCGGCGGTGCTGCGGCGCCGCACCGAGAGCGCGCTGTCGCGCCGGATGGGCTACACGCCGGGCTCCCTGGGCGTCGCCTTCGGGCCGGGCGGGCCGGGGCGCCAGCCGGGTCCGGGATCGGGTCCGGCCGGGGGCTCGCGGGAAGGCCAGGTCATCCAGGGCGAGGTGGTCCGGGACGATGTGAGCCGGGACGACGCGGGCCGGGGCGACGTGGTCCGGGACGACAAGGACTGATCGAAAAGCACACAAGGGCCGGGGCCACTGCTCAGCAGCGGCCCCGGCCCTTGTGCGTCAGTACTGCCGTTTGCGGCTCAGGCAGACTTGCGGCTCGTGTCGCGCGGATGCACGGCGATGTTCATGGCGCCCGAGCGCAGGATCGCCAGCCGCTCGGCCAGCACCTCCTCCAGCTCTTCACGGGTACGCCGCTCCATGAGCATGTCCCAGTGCGTGCGCGCGGGCTTGCCCTTCTTCTCCTCTGGTCCCTCGCCGTCGACCAGAAGTGCCATGGCGCCGCACGCCTTGCACTCCCACTCCGACGGGATCTCCGCCTCTACCGAGAACGGCATCTCGAATCGATGTCCGTTCTGGCATGCGTACTCCACCGCCTGGCGCGGGGCCAGATCGATGCCGCGGTCGGTCTCGTAGCTGGTCACCACGAGTCGCGTGCCGCGAAGAGCTCGCTCACTCATGAATCGTGCCTCCCGGGCTTCTCGCCCACAGGACAGGTGTCGCTGTCGTCGTCATCCGGTCAACGTCCGGTCGGCGGTGAAGATTCCCGTACTGGGACATGCGTCGCCCGTCGTGCCGCCCCGTTGTTCTACCCACAGGCGCCCGGTTTGTCACATCTGGCAGCAGATGTCACCCAGCGTTTCTCATGCTTTAGCGCGCAGTAACGGTCCGCCTGGTGGGCCAAGGGCGTACACTACCGCTCCGCGTGCACGAGGGCTAAATCAGGTCACGGATCGGACTCCGTGAACCGCCCTGTGCCACCACCGGTGAACTCTCCGTCGCCCCGCCAGGAGCGCCACCCGCCGCGCCGCCGGTGGCTGAGGGTATCGCGAACAGCCGCAGGAAGTACTGCGAAGCACGAGTCCTCCGTAGGGCTGGATGAGGCGACGGGTGAGGTGGCGGGAGCCCGCTGAGGCTTCCTTGGACAAGGCGTACTCCTGAGGTGTGTGGCCACTTCTGTGCGGGCTGGTGCCATTGGCCGGTGGCGTGTCACTCTGATGCCTGGAAACAGTCCAGTTTCATGGCCAATCCGGGAAAGGTGGACCGCATCCGATGAGTCCGTGGACCTCCGCGGTGGGGGCACCTCAACTGGCCCGGCTGCTCGGCTCCCAGCACCCCCGCGACGCGGCGGCCGCGAGCCCGGTCGAGGCGCTGAACGGCGGCCGCCGCGTCCCCGCCTACCGCGCGCTCGCCGACGGCGTACGGCTGCTCCTGCTGGAGGGCCGCGTCCCGGTCGCCGCCCGCCTCCCCGCCGAGCGTGAACTCGCCGCGGCGCTCACCGTCAGCCGCACCACCGTCGCCGCCGCCTACGAGGCGCTGCGCGGCGAGGGGTTCCTGGAGTCGCGGCGCGGCGCGGGCAGCTGGACCGCCATGCCCGCCGGAAGCCCGCTGCCCACCCGCGGACTCGACCCGCTGCCCCCGGAGGCCGCCGCCTCCGTCATCGACCTCGGCCATGCCGCGCCCCCCGCCCCCGAACCCTGGCTGACCCGCGCGACGCGCGGCGCCCTGGAGGAGCTGCCGCCGTACGCCCACACCCACGGCGACTACCCGGCGGGGCTGCCCGTCCTGCGCCAGGCCCTGGCCGACCGGTACACCGCGCGCGGCATACCGACCATGCCCGAACAGATCATGGTCACCACCGGTGCCATGGGCGCCGTCGCCGCCACCTGTCGCCTCCTCGTCCGTCCCGGTGAGCGCGTCGCCGTCGAATCGCCCAGCTACGCCAATGTGCTGCAGCTGATGCGGGAAGCGGGCGCCCGGCTGGTGCCCGTCGCGATGACCGACAAGCTCGCGGGCTGGGACATCCCCGCCTGGCGCCAGGTCCTCGGCGCCGCCGCGCCCCGCATGGCGTACGTCGTCGCGGACTTCCACAACCCCACCGGCGCGCTCGCCACCGAGGAGCAGCGCCGCAGTCTCGTCGACGCCGCCCGCGCGGCCGGGACGGTCCTGATCGCCGACGAGACCATGACCGACCTGCGGCTGGACGACGTCGCGATGCCCCGCCCGGTCGCCGCCTTCGACCCGGCGGGCAGCAACGTCATCACCGTCGGCTCCGTGAGCAAGTCCTTCTGGGCCGGGCTGCGCATCGGCTGGGTCCGGGCCGCGCCCGACATCATCCGCAGCCTCGTCGCCGCCCGCGCCTACGCCGACCTGGGCACGCCCGTCATCGAACAGCTCGCCGTCGCCTGGCTGTTCAACACCGGCGGCTGGGAGGAGGCCATCGAGGTCCGCCGCGCCCACGCCCGTGACAACCGGGACGCGCTCGTGGACGCCGTACGACGCCACCTCCCCGACTGGGAGTTCACCGTGCCGCACGGCGGGCTCACCCTCTGGGCCCGCACCGGCGGCCTCTCCGGCTCCCGTATCGCGGAGACCGGCGCCCGGCTGGGCGTCCGCGTCCCCTCGGGCCCGCGCTTCGGTGTGGACGGCGCCTTCGAGGGCTACGTCCGGCTTCCGTTCACGGTGGCGGGCGCGGTGGCCGACAAGGCCGCCGCCCGGCTGGCCGCCGCCGCGGACCTGGTGGCGACGGGCGCCACGGCGGAGGCGGAGACCCCGCGCACCTGGGTGGCCTGAACCGCCGCCGGGGTCAGGTGCTGGTGGCCACCGCCCGCTCGCCCGGGGAGCCCGCGTCCGGGGTGGGCAGCAGCCGCAGCACCGCCCGCCGCTGTCCCTCGCTCGTCGCGTCGTCGTACGGATCGGGCGTGGCCGGGACCTGGAGCCGGTGCACCGGGCCCGCGCCGAGCCGGGCGTACCCCCGGCCCGCCGGTAGCTCCGGGACCGGGGTGGTGGGCGGCGGGGCGCCCAGTACGGCGATGGTCTGTTCGAGTGAGGCCGGTCCGAGGACGACCCGGGCGCGGGTGTGGAACCGTACGGCCTCGCTCAGCCCCTCCGCCGCGTCGAGCTGCTCGGCCACCACGACCCGTACGTTCGCGGCCCGCCCATGCCGCAGCGGCACCTGGAGCAGCTCCTGAGGGTCCGTACGGCCGTCCGCCGCCGCCACATGGCTGAGCGCGGACGGCCGGTCCAGCACGATCCACAGCGGGCGCTGGACGTCGTCCGGCGGCGGGTGGCCGAACTGGCGGGCGCGGTTGGCGGCCAGCAGCCGCCGTTCGGTCTCGTGCCCGGCCCACTCCAGCGTGGCCAGCACCCCGGCGAGCCCGCATTCGACGGCCAGCACCCCGGCCCGGCCGCTGAGGCACGCGTACTCGCCGCTCCCGCTGCCGTCCACCACCAGCACGTCGCCGTGCGGCAGCGCCTGCAGCAGGATGGAGCGGAGCAGGGTGGTGGTGCCGCTGCCGGGGCGGCCGAGTGCCAGCAGATGCGGTTCGGTGGAGCGCGGCCCGGTGCGCCAGAGGACGGGCGGCACATCCCGGGTCGTCGCCGCGTCGGCCGCACCGTCTGCGTTGTCCGCGCCGGAGCCGTCGTCGGCCGTCTCGTCGTCGACGCCCTCCAGTACCGGCAGGGTCCGTCGCACGGAGGACGCGTCCGTGAAGCCGAGCACCGTCTCGCCCGGCGCGGTCACGAAGCGCTGGGCGCAGATCGCGGTGGACAGGGCGGGCAGCACCTCCAGGGTGAGCCGGTTCGCCTCCTCGTCCCAGGTGAACAGGTACTCCCGGTCGCGCCCCGACTTCGCGTACAGCAGCTGTTCGATCCGGGCCCGGGCCCCGGGCTCGCCGTCCGTGAAGTACGCGGGGTACCGCAGCAGCAGCCGCGTCAGCCGCCCGTCCTCGTCGAAGGCGAACGACTCGAAGGGGCGGGTCCAGTCCCCGCCGTGGCCGTAGAGCGGATCCGGGTCCTCGGCGGCGGCGAAGTACGGCACCAGCGCCTCGTAGATCAGGCCCAGCCGCTCGGTCTCGTCGGTGCCGGGCCCGGGGGCGGCGGGGGCGCGCACCCGCCCGGCCCAGCCCGCGGCGCCGAGCAGGCCGATCACCGAGGCCAGCGGCCCGTACGGCAGCAGGAAGACGACGAACACGCAGGCGGCCGCGACGAAGAACGCGGGCCCCCGTTGCTCGCCCGGAAGCTCCGCCCACCGGCGCCGTCCGCCCGCGGCAAGCACCCGCAAGCCCCGGGAGAGGGCGACCAGCGGGTGGAAGACATCGGCGGCGCTGTCGGCCGCGGTACGGGCGAACTCGCGGCCGCGGCGGAACGGGGCGCGCCCGGCGCCGCCGAAGCGGAGCCGGGGAAGCGGTAGTCGGCCCACGTCAGATCTTGATCCCGCCCAGCAGACTGGCGAGGCTCGCGCCACCGGCCTTGATGCTCGGGGCGATGGCGGTGCTCGCGAGGTAGAAGCCGAAGAGGGCGCAGACGACGCCGTGGGATGCCTTGAGGCCGTCTTTGCGGAAGAAGATGAAGACGACGATGCCGAGCAGGACGACACCGGAAATGGACAGGATCATCTCGGTCTCCTGGCTGGTGGACTGGCTGGGCTGGCGGGCGACTCTCACCGTGAGTCATTCCAGGGTCACAGCATGTATCCATCCGGGGAAAGGTGCAAATGGGGGGATTGGCTGCGCGAGCGCCACAATGGTCACGTGCCGGTGATCACATGCACAGGTGGCGCGTGCGCGGGTAGCGGCATGCACAGGCAGTGAACGCACAGCTAGCGAAGCCGGAGGCGATACGCGATGAGCGCACCGAACCCCGAGAGCGCCGAACCCGCTCACGACCCGGAGGTGCTGCAACTGGCGGCCAAGGTCTTCGACCTGGCCCGGCACGGCGACACGGACACCCTCGCCGCCTATGTGGACGCGGGTGTTCCGGCCAATCTCACCAATGACAAGGGCGATTCGCTGCTCATCCTGGCCGCGTACCACGGCCATGCGGCGGCCGTCTCCGCCCTGCTGGAGCGCGGCGCCGACCCCAACCGGGTCAACGAGCGCGGGCAGACGCCCATCGCCGGGGCGGCCTTCAAGGGGGAGGAGGAGGTGCTGCGGGTCCTCCTGGCCGCCGGTGCCGACCCGCGCGCGGGCTCGCCCTCGGCGGTCGATACGGCGCGCATGTTCGGGCGGGACGATCTGCTGGCGCTGTTCGGGCCCGCGGCTTCGTAGCGCCCGGGCGGCGGCCGAGCGGTGGCCCGACCCCGCCGAGGTGAATCGAGTTGGTCCTCGGCGGGCCTTCCGCACCCGTATGATCGGTATCCAGTCCCATGTACGGAGTTGGGGGCGCGATGACTGCCACTTGGTGGCTTATGCAGGGTGAGGCCACGGTCGGCGAGTTACGGCAGTACGGGGTCGACCAGCCGGTCTTCCTCTGCCACTTCACGCCCGGACCGGCGTGGGAGAACGCCCGGGACAAGTTCGAATCGTGGTCGGCGCTGCGCGGCCCGGACCCGGACGGGAGCCGTACCGCCCAGGTCATCAGATCCATCATGGACCTCGAACTGCGGCTGGTCCCCACGGACGGCAGCCCGTCGATGGCGCTGTTCACGGAGTGCATCCTGCGGATCGACGGCCACACGGCCCGTCTGCGCTGCTGAAATCCCCTGCCGCAAGGGCCGCTTGACTAGCCGTCCGTCTTGCCGAGGACGAGGACCTGGATCGCCAGCACGGCGGCTCCCCGCGCCCAGTCGTGGAAGTCGGAGACCTTGGTCTCCAGGCCGACCGGGTCCGCCAGCGGATGGCGGTGGGCGGCGATGGTCTCCTGGATGGTCTCGCCCGCCACGTCGACCAGGCCGACCCCCTCCCCGGCGAGCAGGATCTTCTGCGGCATCGCGAAGTTGGCGATCTGCGCCACCAGGACGCCCAGCCCCCGCGCCGCCTCGCCGATCACCCGGCCGGTGACCGGGTCGCCGGACGCGGCGAGGGCGAGGATGCCGGGATAGTCGATCTCGCGGCCCAGCGCCGCCCGCACCTGGTAGCGGATGCTGGGGATGGACAGCAGGGCCACCGCGCTGCCGCGCTCCCCGTCCGGGGTGAGGGGGCCGTTCGGATCGATGATCCAGCGCTTGCCGAGACCGTGGCCGTCCTCCGAGCCGCGGACCAGGGTGCCGCCGATGACCAGGCCGTATCCGATGCCCGCGCCGATCGTGAGAACGACGAAGCGGTCAAGACCACGCCCCGCGCCGAACCAGGTCTCGGCCTCGGTGAGCGCCACCACGTCGTTCTCCACCACCACCGGCAGCCCGGTGCGCACCTCCACGAGCTGGGCGAACGGGACGTCGTCCCAGTCCAGGAAGGCGGAGTCGACGACGGTGGACCGGCCCCGGACATGGCCGCCCACGCCGACGCCGATCCCGGCCAGCCGGGGGAAGTCGCGGCTGAAGTCCTGGACGAGGGCATGGAGGAGGTCCGCCACCTCTTCGGGGACATGGGTGTCCAGCGGACGGGTCCGCTGGGCCACGACCTCGCTCTTCAGTGTGGTGACCACCCCGTACACCGCATCGCCGGTGATCTTGAACCCGGCGAAATAACGGGACTCGGCCACGATGTCCAGCGGCTGGGAGGGGCGCCCCTGCCCGCCCGGCCGGGGTGGACGGGATGAGGCGGGCCAGGCCTCCTCGACCAGCAGCCCGGACTCGATCAGCGGCTTGGTCAGCCGGGTGAGGCTGCCCGCCGACAGATCCAGCCGCCTGGCGATCTCGCCACGGGAGAGCGGTCCGTGCATCAGCACTTCGATCGCCACCGCCCGCTCGGCGGGACTCAGCGGTGCCCAACTGGCCGCCAGCGCACTCATCGAGCCTTCATCATCCACATCCAGGAGCCTATATATCTTTCCCGACGAAAACAATGCCGGGGTCTGTGGCTGTGGATAACGGGTTTTCCCCACCTCATGCAGGGGTCTTGACAGCTCTATTTTTTCGTCACGAAACTAAACGGCCATGGACCACGTCATGGACAAGGGAGTCTTATGGCCATCGCCTCGCCCCGTCGCGAGGGCGCCCGCGGCGACGGGCTGCTCGCCGCCGCGTTCATCGCACCCGCCCTCTTCGGGTTCCTCGTCTTCCTCCTCTGGCCCACCCTGCGGGGCATCTATCTGAGCTTCACCCGCTTCAACCTGCTGACCCCGCCGGAGTGGGTGGGCCTGGACAACTACGTGCGTATGGTCAACGACCCCATCTTCTGGGACTCGTTGCGCGTCACCGTCGTCTACGTGGTCCTGAACATCGGTGTGCAGACGGTGGTGGCCCTCCTCATCGCCGTCCTGATGCAGCGGCTGACCCAGTCGGCGCTGGTGCGCGGCATCGTGCTCACCCCGTATCTGGTCTCCAACGTGGTCACCGGCATCGTCTTCCTGTGGATGCTCGACACCCAGCTCGGCATCGGCAACCAGCTCCTCGGTGCCCTCGGCCTCGACCACATCGCCTTCTTCGGTAGCCAGGCGTGGGCGATCCCCACCATCGCGCTCGTCAACGTCTGGCGGCATGTGGGCTATACGGCCCTGCTGCTCTTCGCCGGACTCCAGGCGATCCCCAAGGACATGTACGAGGCGGGCCGGATCGACGGGGCGGGGGAGTGGCGGATGTTCTGGCGGATCTCGATGCCGCTGCTGCGGCCGATCCTCGCCCTGGTGCTCATCATGACCGTCATCGGATCGTTCCAGGTGTTCGACACGGTCGCGGTCACCACGGACGGTGGCCCGGCCAACGCCACCAACGTGCTGCAGTTCTACATCTACGGTGCCGCGTTCGGACGCTTCCAGTTCGGCTACGCCTCCGCGATGTCCGTCGCGCTGCTGATCGTCCTCAGCGTGATCACCATCGTCCAGTACCGGCTCACCAAAGCCGGTCAGACCGACCTCGGTTAGGGAGGCCCGTCATGGCACTGGCGACATCCACGAAACTCGATGCCCCCAGCCCGGCCACCACCCGGACCGCGATCAAGGTGCGGCGCAGGCCCTCGCCCGGCCGCGTCCTCGCCTGGATCCTGATGGGCGGGGTCATGGTGGTCACGCTCTTCCCCTTCTACTGGATCCTGCGGACCGCGCTGTCCACCAACACCGCGCTCGCCGCCCACCCCGCCTCCCTGCTGCCCGCCGACTTCAGCTTGGGCGGCTTCGCCCGGGTCTTCGGCCTGCAGAGCACCAAGGACGCCCTCGCCCAGGGCGGCTCGGGCGGCAGCCTCGACTTCTGGCGTTATCTGCTCAACTCGATATTCGTCTCCACCCTGGTCACCGGCTGCCAGGTGCTCTTCTCCGCCATGGCCGCCTATGCCTTCGCCCGCCTGCGATGGCGCGGCCGGGACAAGGTGTTCGGGCTGGTGCTCGCCGGGCTCATGGTGCCCGCCGTCTTCACCCTGCTGCCGAACTTCGTCCTCATCAAGCAGCTCGGCCTGGTCGACAACCTGCTGGGCATCGCGCTGCCCACGATGTTCATGACGCCGTTCGCCGTCTTCTTCCTCCGTCAGTTCTTCATGAACATCCCCGCGGAGATCGAGGAGGCCGCGCTGCTGGACGGCGCGGGCAAGGTGCGGGTCTTCTTCCGGGTCATCCTGCCGATGGCCGGGGCGCCGATCGCGACGCTCTCCGTCCTCACCTATATGACGTCCTGGAACGACTACTTCTGGCCGCTGATGGTGTCGTACAGCGAGAGCTCCCGGGTGCTCACCGTCGCGCTGAGCATCTTCCGCGCCCAGTCGCCGCAGTCCGGAGTGGACTGGGCCGGGCTGATGTCGGCGACGCTGGTCGCAGCCCTCCCGATGCTCCTGCTGTTCGCCGCGTTCGCCCGGCGCATCATCAACTCCGTCGGCTTCACCGGAATCAAGTAGGAGGCGCAGCGATGTCACCAGCACGAACCCTCCGCGCACCCCGCGCCCTCCGTACCGCGGTCGCGCTCGGCGGAGCCGCCGCGCTCACCCTCGCGGCGGGCTGCGCACCGCAGGGCTCCTCCTCGGCCGCCACGCAGCGGACCGTCAGCTACTGGCTCTGGGACGCCAACCAGCTGCCCGCCTACCAGGCGTGCGCGAAGGACTTCGAGAAGAAGAACCCCGGGCTGACCATCGATATCACCCAGGTGGGCTGGGACGACTACTGGACCAAGCTCACCGCCGGATTCATCGCGGGCACCGCACCCGATGTCTTCACCGACCACGTCTCCAAGTTCGCCCAGTTCGCCGACCTCGGCGTGCTGGCCCCGCTCGACGAGCTGCCCGCCACCAAGGGCATCAAGAACGCCGACTACCAGCCCGGTCTCGGTGCCTCGTGGGTCGGCCAGGACGGCCACCGCTACGGCGCCCCGAAGGACTGGGACACCGTCGCCCTCTTCTACAACAAGAAGATGGCCAAGGCCGCCGGGGTCTCCGCCAAGGATCTCAACTCCCTGGCCTGGAACCCCCGGGACGGCGGCTCGTTCGAGAAGACCATCGCCCATCTCACCGTCGACCGCAACGGGGTCCGAGGGGACGAGCCGGGTTTCGACAAGCACCATGTGCGGACCTATGGCCTGGCCACGAACGACGCGGGCGAGTCCGACGGCCAGACCCAGTGGAGCGCCTTCGCCGGCTCGGCGGGCTGGAGTTACACCAACAAGCGGCAGTGGGGCGATCACTACAACTACGACCAGCCACGCTTCAAGGACGCCATCAGCTGGTACTTCGGGCTCGCGAAGAAGGGGTACCTCGCACCGTTCACGGACTTCTCCGAGTCCAACGGCCCCGAGGTGCAGCTCGGTTCTGGCAAGGCGGCCATCGCGATGCACGGCTCCTGGATGATCTCCACCTTCGCCGGGCTGAAGGGCGTCGACGTCGGCACCGCCGTGACCCCCGTCGGCCCGTCCGGCCACCGCGCCACCATGATGAACGGCCTCGCCGACTCCATCAGCAAGCACGCGAAGAACAAGAAGGGCGCCGAGAAGTGGGTGGCCTATCTCGCCTCGAACGCGTGCCAGAAGACGGTGGGTGAACACGGCATCGTCTTCCCCGCGACCAGGGCGGGCACGGCAGCGGCAGCCGCCGCCTACAAGAAGGACGGCATCGACACCACGGCCTTCACCAAGCCGGTCGCCGACCGCACCACCTTCCCCTTCCCCATCACCGACTACGCCGCCGACATCAACGCTCTGATGGGTCCGGCGATGCAGGACATCTACGCCAACGGGGCGTCCGCGTCCGACGTGCTCGACCGCACCAACAAGCAGATCAACTTCCTCTTCGACCAGTGACTCTTTGACCGATGAAAGGGCCCTCCATGCCGTTCACCCTTGGCATCGTCGGCGCCGGGCAGTTCGCCGGCCAGTTCGCCAAGCTCTTCCAGGCCCACCCGGGCGTCGGGGACGTCACCGTCACCGATCTGCTGCCCGAGCGCGCGGACCGGCTGGTCTCCCAGTACGGGCTGGCCGGGACCCATCCCACGTTCGAGGCCATGCTGGAATCCGACGTGGACGCCGTCGCGCTGTTCACCCAGCGCTGGACCCACGGCCCCCTCGTCGTCCAGGCCCTGCACGCCGGGAAGCATGTGTACTCCGCCGTGCCGATGGCGGTCAGCGAGGTGGAGATCGCCGCCATCATCGAGGCCGTCCGGGAGACCGGGCTGACGTACATGATGGGCGAGACCAGCCAGTACAACCCGGCCACCGTCTACGCCCGGCAGAAGATCGCCGAGGGCGGCTTCGGGCGGCTCTTCTACGCCGAGGGCGACTACGTCCACGACATGGACCTCGGCTTCTACGAGGCGTACCAGTACAGCGGCGGCGCGGACTGGAAGTCCACCGCGAGCTATCCGCCGCTGCACTACCCCACCCACTCGGTCGGCGGGGTGCTGGGCGCCTGGCAGACCCACGCGGTGAGCGTGTCCGCGATCGGCGTCCGGGACGAGCGGGGGGACGGGGTCTTCGACAAGGAGGTCAGCCAGTTCGACAACGACTTCTCCAACGCGACCGCGCTCTTCGAGGCCGCCGGGGGCGGGTCGTTCCGTATCAACGAGTTCCGGCGGGTCGGCTACCCCTCGCACATCCGTGAGTCGCGGTTCCGCTTCTTCGGCACCGAGGGCAGTCTCGAACAGCTCGCCACCGTCAGCTTCTGGCAGGACAAGAAGGGCGTCCAGGACGTCTCCGCGCACCTTCAGCCCGCGCCGACCCTGTCCGCCGACGATCCGTCGCTCGCCGACGTCGCCCCCGCCCTGCGGGACGCCTTCACCTCGGGCAGCGCGCCCGTGCACGACCGGTCGCAGCTGCCGAAGGAGTTCGCCGAGCTGCCCAACGGGCACGAGGGCAGTCACCACTTCCTCGTCGACGACTTCGTCACCGCCGTCACCACTGGCACCCTGCCCACGGTGAACGCGTGGGTCGCGGCCCGCTACACCCTGCCGGGCATCATCGCCCACCGGTCCGCGCTCCAGGGCGGCACCCGCCTGGACATACCGGACTTCGGTGACGCCCCCGCCTAACCGACGGCGTAACCGGCACACGAGGAGCCGGACCGCCGGGGGCATCGCCCCACGGGGCGGCGGTCCGGCCGTATAGCTTGATCCTCATGGACATCGGTGATGTGGTCGAGGACTTCGAACTTCCGGACGAGGACGGCGCCACCCGTACTCTGAGCGGGCTGCTCGCGGGCGGCCCGGTCGTGCTGTTCTTCTATCCGGCGGCCTTCACGCCCGGGTGCACGAAGCAGGCGTGCCATTTCCGCGACATCGCGGCGGAGTTCAAGGAGCTGGGCGCCCAGCCGGTCGGCGTGAGCGCCGATGTGGTCGAAAAGCAGGCGGAGTTCGCCCGCGCGTACTCCTTCGGCTATCCGCTGCTGTCGGATCCGGAAGGGTTGGTGCGGGAGCGGTTCGGGGTGAAGCGCGGCATCGCGGCCGTACCGACCAAGCGGGTCACCTTTGTGATCGACACCGACCGCCGGGTGCTGGAAATCGTCAAGAGCGAGTTCCGGATGGGAGTGCACGCGGACCGCGCGCTCGACGCGCTCCGCCGCCGGGCGGCGTAGACCTGAAAACACTTGCGGGGGCGGTGCGTTGGCCCGCCCCCGCAAACCTTGTGGGCACTCTAGAAAGCGCTTGCCGAGCGGCGTAGGGTCGGGCCGCCCGACCCTACGCCGCGCCGCACGCGCCGAGCTGAGGAGCCTCCATGAGACGCGCCGGTACCGCACTGCTGGCCGCCACCGCCTGCCTCGCCCTGCTGCCCTGCGCCCCGGCGTGGGCCGGAACCTCCGGCCACCACCCCGGCCACGCCCTCCGCGACTGCACCGGCACCGCCCCGATCACCTGCCACCTCGACGTCGCCCCGGGGACGTACGACGTCACGGCCGTCCTCGGCGGCGCCGACGCGGGCAGCACCACCGTGACCGCCGAGTCGCGGCGCACCCTGCTGCCCGCCACACCGACCGCCGCCCGGCAGCGGCTGAAGGTGACCTTCACCGTCGATGTGCGCGAGCCCGAGGGGGAGCCGACCGGGCCCAGCGGTTCCCCCGGGCTCGACCTCACCTTCGGCGGCGACGCGCCCCGCCTCACCGATCTGAGGGTCACCGCGAGCCGCCGCCCGCAGCTCTTCCTCGCCGGGGACTCGACCGTCTGCGACCAGATCGCCGCCCCGTACACGGGCTGGGGGCAGCAGCTTCCGCAGTACTTCCGCAGCGGCCTCTCGGTCGCCAACTACGCCGACTCCGGCGAGGGTTCCGGCTCCTTCCTCGCCGATCCCCGGCTCTTCCCCACCATGCGGCCGCTGATCCGCAGGGGCGACACCGTGCTCATCCAGCTCGCCCACAACGACAAGCAGACGACCGCCGCCGACTACCGCGCCAACCTCACCGCGCTGCTCGACGGGGTACGGGCGCGCGGCGGCCAACCCGTGCTCGTCACGCCCATCGTGCGCCGCTGGTTCAACGACGACGGCACCCTCGACAACGGCACCGCGCTGCACATCAACGGCCTCGGCGTGAACCTGCCCGCCGAGATGCGCGCCCTCGCCGCCGAACAGCGCGTCCCCCTCATCGACCTCACCGCGCTCACCCGGCAGCTGGTGGAACGGCTCGGCCCGGAGGACTCCAAGGCGCTCTACCTCTACAACGAGGCCCGCGACAACACCCACACCTCCGCCCACGGCGCCACCGAGTTCGCCCGGCTGGTGCTCGGCGAGCTGCGCGCGCAGCGCCTCGTCCCCGGCGGGGTGATCCGATGACGTACCCGTTCCCCATGCCCGCCGAGGACCGCGCCACCAGCCCGTACACCGGGTGGACCCGGGCCCACTGGGAGGCCGCCGGGGACGGGCTGCTCGCCGCCGTCACCCCGTACGCCACCCCCGGGCAGGCCCTCTACCGGCTGCCGGGCCTCCGGCCGAGCTGGTCGGGCGCCCGCTCCGATGGGCTTGAGGGATTCGCCCGCACCTTCCTGCTGGCCGCGTTCCGCGTCGCGGGCGCGCGCGGCGCCGACCCGCACGGCCTGCTGGAGCGGTACGCGGCCGGGTTCGCCACCGGCACCCGGCGGCCCGGCGGCGACGGCCCGGAGGACTGGCCCCGGATCGCCGACCGCAGCCAGCCGCTGGTCGAGTCCGCCTCGATCGCGCTCGGGCTGCGGCTCACCCGCCCCTGGCTGTGGGACCGCCTCGACGACGGCGTACGCCAGCGCGTCGGCGCCTGGCTCACGGACGCGCTGACCGCCACCCCCGTGCCCACCAACTGGGAGCTGTTCCCGGTGGCCGTCGGCGGCTTCCTCGCCGAGGCGGACGTGGAGGCGGAGGCCGCCCGCGCCGCCGTCGCCCGGGGCCTGGAGCGCATCGAGCCCTGGTACACCGGCGACGGCTGGTACAGCGACGGTGCCAACCGCGCCTTCGACTACTACAACGGCTGGGCCCTGCACCTCTATCCGGCCCTCGACGCCTGGCTGTCCGGCGACACCGACCGGCTCGCCCGCTACGGGCAGCGGCTGGCCGCCCATCTCGCCGACTACGCCCACCTCTTCGGCGGCGACGGTGCCCCGCTCCACCAGGGCCGCTCGCTCATCTACCGGTTCGCGGCCGCCGCCCCACTGTGGCTGGGCGCCCTCACCGGGCACACCCCGCTCACCCCGGGCACCACCCGCCGCCTCGCCTCCGGCGCCCTGCGCTACTTTCTCGACCGGGGCGCGGCATCGGGCGGCGGGCTGCTGTCGCCGGGCTGGCACGGCCGCTACGAGGAGCTGGCCCAGCCCTACTCCGGACCCGCGTCCCCCTACTGGGCCGCCAAGGGCTTCCTCGGGCTGCTGCTCCCGGACGGCCACGAGGTGTGGACGGCCCGCGAAGAGCCGGGACCGGCCACCACCACCGATCTCACCCGCGCGGTGCCCGGCCCGAACTGGCTGCTCCAGTCCACCGTGGCCGACGGCCTGGTACGGCTCCACAACCACGGCAGCGAACACCTTCCGCCGCCCGGCGACCCCGACCAGGACGACCCGTACTACGCCCGCCTCGCCTACTCCACGGCCACCGGGCCCGTCCCGTACGGCGCCGCGCCCGACAACCACTTCGGCCTGCTGAGCGGCGGCGGCGACCGGGTCTCCCTGCGGACGGGGCTGGAGCCCCTGGGTGCGGGGGAGGGCTGGGCCGCCTCCCGCCACCGCGCCCGGGTGGTGGGGGAGGAGCGGCCGGAGGAGGTCCGGATCACCGGCCTGGTGCTGGCGCACGGCGCGGCGGAGGTCCGCGTCCACCTGGTGGCGGGGGCCGCCCCGGGCCACGCGGTACGCCAGACCGGCTGGGCGGCCCCGGAGGCCCCGAGCAGCCCGAGCAGCCCCAGCAGCCCAGAAAGCCCGAGCAGCCCGGAAACCGGCCCGCGCTCCGAACTCCTGCCGCTGCACGGCCTGCTGACCGCCGATCCGCTGCCCGCCGCCGCCACGGCCTTCACCGGTCACGCCGTCGCCCCCGCCCTCACCGGCGAGACCACCGGCGGCGCGGCCGGTGACCTGTTCGTCTGCCTGGCCCGGCTGACGGCCGAACCGGACCCGCCGCCGCTGGAGACGCTGGCCCGCGTGGACGTGGCGCTCGCCGCCGACGGCTACGAGGTCCGGGTCGCCTGGTGGGACGGCGCCGCCTACCGCGCCCGCCTGTCGGCCGAAGCGGTCCGCGTCGACCCGTCGATCCCGGCGCCGGTCGGCAGGGGCTGACCGGCTACGGCGCGGGGGCGGGCGGGAGCGTGCCGCCGAGGCGTTCGGAGAGGGCCTTCGTCGAGGCGAGGAGGCTCTCGCCGATCTCGGCGACGCGGTCCCGGGTGACGCGGGAGGCGGGGCCGGAGACGCTGATCGCGGTGGCGACCGCCCCGCTGTGGTCGAAGACCGGCGCCGCGACGCAGCGGATCTCCGCCTCGTTCTCCACGTCGTCGATCGCGTACCCCCGCTCCCGCACGGCGCCCAGCTCGGCGCGCAGCCACCCGGCGGTGGTGATGGTGGCCGGGGTGCGGGTCGGCATGCCCCACGCGATCACCTGGTCCACCACGGCGGGGGACGCGTAGGCGAGGAACACCTTGCCGACGGCGGTGCAATACGCGGGCTGGCGGCTGCCGATGCGGGAATGCATGCGCACCGGCTGCGGACTTTCGACCTTGTCGATATAAACGATCTCCGGTGGATCAAAGACCACCAAGTGGACCGTTTCCCCTATGCCGTCGACGAGTTCATGCAGATACGGGGCGGCGGCTTCGCGGAAGTCCAGCCGCTCCAAATAGACTTGACCGAGAAAGGCATTCTGCGGGCCCAGTTGATAGCGCCCGTTCTCGGAGTCCTGGTCCACCAGGCGCACCTCCCGCAGCGGTGCGAGCAGCCGCAGGATGGTGCTTTTGCTGAGGCCAAGACCCTCGGCCAGATCGGTGAGCGTCGCACCGCGCGGATGCCCGCGGTCCTCGGCCAGGAACATCACGATGGACAGCGCGCGGCGCAGCGACGACGAGGTGTTGCGCCCAGTGTCCGGCCGAGAAGTCATGCGGGGACGTTAGCCGACCCCGCTGATTTTGCATAGCAGCACTCGATGCCGGAATTCGAAATCAACCATTGACGGCCCTGACCGCCTCGGTTAGCTTGTGCGCACCCATTACGGAATTCGATTCTGCATTGCAGAATCCCCAGAGCCCGACGGTCATCGGAGATCGCGGCCTCGATGATCTGTCTCGCCTTTTTCACCCCGAAGGGAGTCCCGTCATGGGACGACGCCCTCATGTCCGCAGGCTGGTCGCGATCTCTGTGAGCGCCCTCGCCGCCACTTCCCTGCTCGCCGCCTGCTCGTCGAGCCAGAGCCCGGCCTCCCCATCGCAGAATTCCACCCTGCAGAAGGTGACCCGCAGCGGCACCCTCCGGGTGGCCAGCTGTCTGACCTTCCCGCCCTTCGGGTCGACGGACAAGGGCAACAAGCCCCAGGGCTTCGACGTCGATGTCGCCAAGGCCATGGCCAAGGCCCTGGGCGTCAAGGCGAAGATCGTCGACACCACCTCCGCCAACCGCATCCCCAACCTGCGCACCCACAAGGTCGACGCCGTGATCTGCAACTTCACCACCACCGCCGAGCGCGCGAAGCAGGTCGCCTTCAGCGATCCGTACATCGTCGCCGGTGAGGTGCTGATGGTGAAGAAGTCCAGCGACATCGCGAGCCTCAAGGACCTCTCGGGCAAGAAGGTGGCGGTCACCAAGGGCTCCACCAACGGCGCCGCCGTCAAGGAGGGCAACCCGAAGGCGCGGATCCAGGAGTACGACACCTCGGCGGCCGCCGTGCTCGCGGTCAAGCAGGGCCAGGCCGACGCCATGGTCGAGGACTCCAACTTCCTCAACTACCAGGCCAAGCTCGACCCCTCCCTCAAGGTCACCAAGGACTCCGTCGTCCCGCTCGAGTACAACGCGATCGGCGTGGGCCAGGGCGACTCCGACTGGCTGCAGTGGATCAACACCTGGCTGCGCGAGTTCAACACCTCCGGCCAGAGCGCGGACCTCTACAAGAAGTGGTTCGGCGTCAAGCCCGTCTACCCCCTCACCCCGTCCTACTGAGCCCTGCCGGGCGGCGGCACCCCCGCCGCCGCCCCCGTGGAGGAACCCCATGTTCGCCGACTGGACCTACGCCCTCCAGGACTGGCCCACCTACCTCGGCGCGGCCTGGCTGACCCTGAAACTGTCCCTCGCCGCCTTCGTCCTCGCCTGCGCCCTCGGACTGCTGGGCGCCCTCGCCCGCCGGTCGCGCCACGCCCTCGTCCGCGCCCCGGCCGCCCTGTACGTCGAGGTCATCCGCAACACCCCGGTGCTGCTGCAGATGTTCGTCGCCTACTTCGCCCTGCCCTCCGCCGGGCTGCGGCTCAGCCCCGTCCAGGCGGGCATCGCGGCGCTCGGCCTCAACGTCGGCGCGTACCTCACCGAGATTTTCCGCGCGGGCATCCAGGCTGTCCCGAGCGGCCAGCGCGAGGCCTCCCGCGTGCTGGCCCTCAGCCCCTTCCGGACCTTCGCGCACGTCGTGTTCCCGCAGGCGCTGCGCAACGTCTACCCGGCCGTGATCAACCAGCTCGTCCAGATCATCCTGGGCTCGTCGCTGCTGTCGGCGATCTCCGTCCCCGAACTCACCGGCACCGCCATGGTGATCAACTCCCGCAATCTCCTCACCATCCAGGTGTTCGGCATCGCCGCCGTGCTCTACCTGGTGCTCACCAACCTGGTCGTGCTGGTGGCGGAGCTGATCGGCCGCGCGGCCTTCAAACCGCCGCTGCGCCCGATCCGCGCCCGCCAGTCGGTCCTGGCGGGTCTGCGGAGCGCGGCCCGCCGTCTCGTCCTGATCCGCAAGGAGGCGTGATGGACTGGTCGGTCCTGTGGTCCAACCGGGATCTGTACGGCTCCGGGCTGTGGTCCACCGTCGTGCTGTCCGTCGCGGCCATCGCCGCCTGCACCCTGCTCGGCCTGGTCATCGCGGCCATCCGCACCAGCCGGATCCCCGTCCTGGCCCAGCTCGCCCGCTGCTACCTGGAGATCTTCCGGGGCACCCCGCTGCTGGTCCAGATGCTCTTCATCTACTTCGGCGCCGCCTACCTCGGCATCGGGAACATCTCCGTCTTCGGCGCCGCCCTCCTCGCGCTCACCCTCTTCCAGGGCGCCTACGTCGCGGAGATCTTCCGCGCCGGCATCGAGGCCGTCCCGCGCGGCCAGTGGGAGGCGGCGCGGGTCCTGGGCCTGTCCCGCGTCCAGACCTTCGGGGCGGTCATCCTGCCCCAGACCCGGGCCATCGTGCTGCCGCCGCTGGTGGGCCAGTACCTCTCGCTCGTCAAGGACACCTCGATCGCCGTCGTCATCGGCTACGCCGAACTGCTCCGCGAGGGCCAGGCCATCGTGGACCGGGACGGGCACCCGGGCATGGCGTACCTGGCCATCGCCGTCCTGTACTTCGTCATCTGTTCCCCGCTGTCGGTCGTCGTCCGGCGCATGGAGAGAAAGGCCGTGACCGCCTGATGATCACCAAGTCCCCCATGGAACGGACCCCCGCCACCACCGCCCAGGTCGCCCTGTCCGGCGTGCACAAGCGCTTCGGCGACCTGGAGGTCCTCAAGGGCGTCGACATCGAGGTCGGCGCCGGTGAGGTCGTGGTGCTCATCGGCGCCAGCGGCTCCGGCAAGAGCACCCTGCTGCGGATCATGTGCGACCTGGAACGCGCCGACCGTGGAGAGGTCTGGGTCAACGGAGTCCCGCTGCACGACCGCAGGCGCGCGCCCGAGATCTTCGGCCACGTCGGCATGGTCTTCCAGCAGTTCAACCTGTTCCCGCACCGCACGGCGCTGGGCAATGTGACCCTCGCGCTGCTCAAGGTACGCAAGATCAGCCGCAAGGAGGCCGAGGAGCGGGGCCGGGAGGCGCTGGCCCGGGTCGGACTCGCCGACAAGGCGGACGCCTACCCGGCCCAGCTGTCCGGCGGCCAGCAGCAGCGGGTGGCGATCGCCCGCGCGCTCGCCATGGACCCCGCCGTCATGTTCTTCGACGAACCCACCTCCGCCCTCGACCCCGAGCTGGTCGGCGAGGTCACCGGCGTCATGCGGTCCCTGGCCGACGAGGGCATGACCATGGTGGTCGTCACCCACGAGATGCGGTTCGCCCGGGACACCGCCGACCATGTGGTCTTCATGGAGGGCGGTGTCGTCCTCGAACAGGGCACCCCCGAGCGGGTCTTCGGCAGCCCGGCCGAGGCCCGTACTCAGCAGTTCCTGCACCGGGTGCTGGAGACCTGACCCCGGCCGGGTGTCCGATCAGCCCAGCGGGGCGAAGGTGAACGAGAACTCCGCCGGGGCCGCCAGCAGCCGGTGCGGCTCCAGCACCCCAGGCCCGCAGGACTGGCTGCCGATGCCCTGCTGGCCGTGGTCGAGGTTGACCCACACCGTGTCGGGCGACGCGACCAGGTCCGGGGTGTGCTCGGCCGCGTCCAGCTGCTCCGTGGTCCAGCGGCGGGCGGTGAACCAGAACGGCGGGTGGCCCTCGATCCGCAGGCCCGTGCCGTCCGGGGCGGTCAGCCGCGCCCAGCGCACATCGGCCCGCGCGCCGTTCTCCTGCGGCCGCACGTACGGCGTCTGCAGCTCGTCCACCGACAGCGCCCAGCGGCCCAGCCGGGAGGCGGCCCGGGTGTCCGGGTACGCCTCGCCGGGACCGCCGCCGAACCACTCCGCTGCCCCCAGCGCGGCCGGGACCCCGAGCCGTACGCCCAGCCGGGGCAGCGGACAGGGCCAGGTGCCGAGCGGGGTGACGGAGACGGCCAGCCGCAGCCGGTCGCCCTCCGCCGTCCAGCGGTAGACCGCCGTCAGCCCGAGGTCGGTGGCCGCCGGGGCGACCCGGGTACGGACGGTCAGCTCCCGGTCCGCGAGATCCACCGCGTCCACCCGGTGCTGGAGCCGGTGCAGACCCAACTCCCGCCAGATCAGCCCGTAGCGCTCATCGGGCTGCCAGGACGCGCCGTTGTCGTTGTCGGTGGGGGCGCGCCAGAGGTCGAGCCGGGGCCCCGTGAGCGTGAGCCCGCCGAGGTCGGCGAGGGTGCCGGTGGCGGCGTCGAACGTACCCGGGCCGAGGACGATCCGGTCCCCGCCACGGCGCGGCGCCACCGAGGCCGTAGCAGCGGCAGGCGCGGCGGCGGCCACACCGGACAGCTGCGCCCAGGCCACCACATGCCCCGCCCCGCCCCACGCCGTCCCGGCGGCGAGCCGCGCCTCGACCGTCCAGCGGGTCTCGGCGCCCGGCGCGGTGTCCGGCGGCGCGGGCAGCTTGAGGTCGGCGGACGCGCCGGGGGCCAGCGGCGGCACCGCCAGCTCGCCCGAGCCGACCGCCACGCCCTCGGCCTCGTACGCCCAGGTGAAGGCGAGATGGGACAGGTCGGTGAAGTCGTGGCCGTTGGTGATCCGGACCGTCCCGGCGGCCCCGTCGCCCTCGATCCGTACCGGCTCGATGACCTTCTTGTACTCGATCAGCCCCGGGGACGGGGTGCGGTCGGGGAAGAGGAGCCCGTCGCAGACGAAGTTGCCGTCGTGCAGCTCCTCGCCGAAATCCCCGCCGTACGCGTAGTACAGCGTGCCGTTCGGCGTGTGCCGGGCGAAGCCGTGGTCGATCCACTCCCAGACGAACCCGCCCTGCAGCCGCTCATGCGCCTCGAAGAGCCGCTGGTACTCGCTGAGTCCGCCCGGCCCGTTGCCCATCGCGTGGGCGTACTCGCACTGGATGAACGGCAGCGCCCGGCGCTTCGCGTCCAGCGCGGGGTCGCCCCAGGGCGGCTCCGTACGGGTGCCGATCCGCGCGACCTCGTCGTGCGGCGCGTACATCCGGGAGTAGATCCCGGTGTCGGCGCAGGACAGATCGCCCTCGTAGTGGATCACCCGGGAGGCGTCGCGCTCCCGGATCCAGTCGGCCATCGCGGACAGCCCTCGGCCGGTGCCGCACTCGTTGCCCAGCGACCACATCACGATGGACGGGTGGTTCTTGTCGCGCTCGACCATCCGGGCGGCCCGGTCGATCAGCGCGGGGGTCCAGCGGTGGTCGTCGACCGGGTTGTTCCGCCAGTCGAGGTCGACGAAGCCGTGGGTCTCCAGGTCGCATTCGTCGATGACCCACAGCCCCAGCTCGTCGCACAGGTCGAGGAAGGCGGGGTGCGGCGGATAGTGGCTGGTGCGCACGGCGTTGATGTTGTGCCGCTTCATCAGCTCCAGATCGTGGCGCATCGTCGCCAGGTCCAGCGCGCGGCCGGTCTCCGGGTGGAACTCATGCCGGTTGACGCCCCGGAACAGCACCCGCTGGCCGTTGACCTTGAACACGCCGTCCTCGACCACGACCGTACGGAAGCCGATCCGCAACGCGATGGTCTCGCCCGCCGTCGTCAGCGTGCCCTCGTACAGCCGCGGCGTCTCCGCCGTCCACGGCTCGACGGGCAGCGTGGCGCTCTCCCCGGTGGCCAGGTCCAGCCCCAGTTCGGGCACGGTGACCCGGCCGCCGCCGCCCGGCTCGGCGTTGACGTTGGCGTCTACGTCTACGTCGACCCGCAGCGTGCCCGCGCCGCTGAGGTGGTCGTACGAGGCGTGCACGAAGAAGTCCGCCACGGCGCCCGCCGGGCGGTGCACCAGCGACACCTCGCGGAAGATCCCCGGCAGCCACCACTGGTCCTGGTCCTCCAGATAGCTGCCGGAGGACCACTGGTGCACCCGCACCGCCAGCACGTTCCCCGACGGCTTCAGCAGCCCGCCGACCGCGAACTCATGCGGCAGCCGACTGCCCTTGAAGGTGCCCAGCTCCTCCCCGTTGAGCCAGACCCGGGCGCACGACTCGACGCCCTCGAAACGCAGCACCGCGTCCCCGTCCGCAGGCCAGTCGCCGGGGAGGTCGAAGACGCGCAGATGGTCACCGGTCGGGTTCTCGGTGGGCACGCGCGGCGGGTCCACCGGGAACGGATAGTTCACATTGGTGTAGATCGGCGCGCCGTGGCCGTGCAGCACCCAGTGCGCGGGCACCGGGATCTCGTCCCAGCCGGAGGCGTCGTAGCCGGGGCGGGCGAAGGACTCGTCCTCGGCCGTCGCGGTGAGCGACAGCCGGAACGCCCAGGTGCCGGAGAGGCTCAGCCGGGCGGCGTCGGAGCCGGGGGCCCAGGCGCGCGGCGGCAGGCTTCCGGTGCCGGGGGAGACGTCCTCGTAGTAGGGAAGCGGCGGTGTGTGCTGCGTGGAGTTCATCGACTCTCCTCGGTCAGCCCTTGATACCGGTCTGTGCCACACCCTGCACGAGCCAGCGCTGCAGAAACACGAAGACGAGCACAAGTGGCAGGATCGATACGGCCGTTGCCATGAAGATCAGGTGGATGTTGATCGTCTGTGCGGTCATATACGAGGACAGTGCGACCTGGACGGTCCACGAGTTCTGATCCTGGCCGATCACCAGCGGCCACAGGAAGGCGTTCCAGCCGCTGATGAACGTGATGACGGAGATCGCCGCGAAGAAGTTGAGCGAGTTGGGCACCACGATGCGCCAGTACGCGCCCCAGTAGCCCAGCCCGTCCACCCGGGCCGCCTCCTCCAGCTCCTTGGGGAAGCCCAGGAAGTACTGGCGGAAGAGGAACGCGGTGAACCCGCTGAACAGCCCGGGGATGATCAGCCCGCGCAGCGAGGAGACCCAGCCGAGGGACGAGACCAGGACATAGCTCGGTACGAAGGTCACGGCCGCCGGGACCATGAGGGTGAACAGGACGGTGTACAGCACCTTGTTGGCGTGCTTGTACGGGATGCGGGCCAGCCCGTATCCGGCCAGCGAGCACACCAGCAGCGTCCCGAGGGTGTGCAGCACGGCCACCACGGTGGAGTTCCACAGCGCCCGGGCGAAGGGGACGGACGGGTCGTCGAACAGCTCCTTGACGTTCCCCCACTGGAGGTCGCTCGGGAAGAACGCCCAGTCCTCGCCGGTGATGTCCGCGTCGGTGGACAGGGCGTTGCGGATGATCAGATAGAAGGGGATGACGAACAGCACGGTCGCGACGCCGAGCGCGACGTACAGTCCGGTGCTGCTCATGACGGAGCGCGGGGTGCGCTTCTTGACCGGTGCCGTGATGGTCACTTGTCGTCACCCTTTCCGAGGCCGAGGAACTTGCCCTGAATCAGGGTGACCATGGCGATCAGCAGGGCGAGGATCAGGGCGCCCGCGCTGGCGTGCCCGTAGTCCTGGTTCGCGCCGAGCGCCTGGAGGTACAGCTCGACCAGCGGTGGGCGGCCCCAGGTGGCGCGGCCCTCGTCGAGGATGTTGTAGAACTCGTCGAACGCCTGGTACGCCGCGATGAGCAGCAGCAGGACGACCGCGACCGAGGTGGCGCGCAGCTGCGGCAGGGTGATGTGGCGGAACGTCTGCCAGCCGGACTTGGCGCCGTCGACGGCCGCCGCCTCGTACAGCTCGCGCGGGATGTTCTGCAGCGCGGCCAGGAACAGGATCATGTAGAACC
The DNA here is from genome assembly GCF_042731515.1 of Streptomyces sp. NPDC059850. NCBI lineage: Bacteria > Bacillati > Actinomycetota > Actinomycetes > Kitasatosporales > Streptomycetaceae > Streptomyces > Streptomyces sp. NPDC059850. Next base: position 177,158 of record NZ_JBHWJI010000004.1, on the reverse strand, counting down.
CGCACTGGAGCCAGAGCCGGGCGGTGCAGATCACCAGCCAGTACCAGGGCGGATGCGGCGAGGCGAGCCAGGCGACGGAGTCGACGCCGAACCAGCTCAACACGGTGTTGACCATGCCGTAGTGCAGCCCGTTGAACATCGACATCTTCCAGACCAGCGAGGCCACGACGAAGCTGCACGCGGTCGGCAGGAAGAACACCGAGCGGAAGAACGCCTTCATGAAGCGGATGCGGTGGACCAGCAGCGCGAGGGCGAGGGAGAGGGCGTAGGTGATCGGGACGATGAGCGCGGCGAAGATCGTGAAGTTGATCAGGCTGTCCACGAAGTCGCCGTCGCCGAGCATGTCGGCGTAGTTGGCGAGGCCGACGAACTCGGTTGGCGCGACGGTGCCCTTCGCGTTGTGCAGGCTCAGCCAGAGGCTCCAGCCGATCGGTACGTAGACGAAGATGATCAGCCCGATGAGGAACGGGCTGGTGAACAGCCAGAAGTTGAGGGCGCGGCCGCGGCTGCCGCCGAGTCCGCGCAGCCGCCGCCGGGCGGGGTCCGCCTTGCGGGGCCGCGCGGGGGCGGCGCTCTGGGTGGGTGTGGTGGTCGCCATGTCAGTGGTCTTCCGGCCGAGGCCTAACCGAGCTTCTTCAGCTCGCGCTCGATCTTCTTATCGGCCTTGTCGAGTTCGGACGCGGGATTCTTGCTGTCGCGCACCGAGTTGACGACCGCGTCGAGCACGATGTTGAACATGCCCTCGGTCCAGTACGGGTCGTCGAAGATGCCGTGGCTGTTGAACAGCTCGACCGCCTCGGCCGCGACCCCGTCCTTGAGCTTGTCCGCCCCGGCGGCGATGCTCTTGCGCGCGGGAATGTGGAACCCGTAGTCCAGGGCCCATTCCTGCTGGTATTTCTTCTGCTCGATCCACAGCCACTTGACGAAGTCCTTGGCCCCGTCGACGTCCTTGGCCTTGGCGGAGACGTACGTGGACCAGCCGCCGTTGTAGACCACCGGGCGGCCCTTCGTCCCGGACTTGGGGAACGGGAAGATTCCGAAGTCGTCGCCGAAAGCCTTCTGGATCGCCGGTATCGCCCATATCCCGCACCACTGGATCGCGCACAGCCCCTGCACGAAACTGGTCGGGTCCCAGGTCTCGGTCGGGGCGCCCAGCAGCAGCGACTTGCTCTTGTACAGCTCCCGCGCCTTGGTGAGCGTCTCCTCCAGCTCATCCGTGTGGTACGCGATCTTGTGGTCCTCGGTGAGGTAGTGCGTACCGTTGGACCAGACGAGCGGCTTGCTGATGGTCTTCAGGTTCTGGCCGATGTAGAGACCCTTGATCTTGCCCTTGGTCAGCTTGTGGGCGATATCGATGAGTTCGTCGAAGGTGGTCGGCGGCTTGACCCCGGCGTCCTCGAAGAGGGACTTGCGGTAGAAGAAGAACTGCGGGTCGTCGATCATGCGGATTCCGTAGATCTTCCCGTCCACGGAATTCGCCGTGATGTCCTCCGGCAGGAAGTCATCCTTGACGTCGGCGATGATGTCGTCCAGCGGGACGATCTGCTTCGAGCGCACCAATTGCAGATCGGGGTGGTATTCGAAGACATCCGGGCGGCCCGAACCCAGCAGGGAGGTCGCCAGCTTGGATTCGTACTCGCCCGGCACCCATTCGATGGTGACCTTCGCCTTGTCGTACGCGTCGGCGAACTTCTTGGCGGCCTGCTGGGTGCCCTGCTCCCCGTAGGCGTGGTACATCTGCTTGATCGACTTGCCGCCGCCACTGGCGCGGCCGGTGTTCGACCCGCAGGCGGCGAGCCCGCCGAGGGCGGCCACCCCGCCGACGGCGCGCAGCACGCTGCGGCGGTCCCAATCCCTGGCATCCCTGGCTCTGTTCACTGCCGACATGTGACGTCCTTGTCTCGGTTCACGTTCTCGGTACACGGCCAAGTGCGGTGGTGCAGCGGGACGTTAGCCATAGACGAAGACTTCGGCAAGGGGTTGGACGAAGTGGGCGGCGCGACTTTTGGGACGGTTCGAGGATTCGAACGACCACGGGAATGGGATCGCTCCCACACCTCGTTACGAGGGTGCGCCGAGGGCCCTGGCAGTCGTCGCGCGGCGCTGCTTCTGGCTTACGGACGCGAGCTGGCCCTCCAGTACGAAGGTCGCCGCGCCGAGGCTCACGGGGTTCGACGGGATCGGGCACAGCACGATCTCGGTGCTCGCCAGCGGACGGCCCAGCGCCCGCCCGGCCACCGCCGCGCGCACCTCGGCCAGCAGCCCTTCGCCGAGCGCGGCCGCCACCCAGCTGCTGAGCACGATCACTTCCGGGTTGAGCAGGTTGATCAGGTCGGCGAGGCCCGCCCCGAGATAGCGGGCGGTCTCCCGGACCACCCGCACGGCCACCGGGTCCCCGTCCGCCAGCCCCCGCCCCAGGGCTTCGATGGTCGCCGTCTGGTCGTCGGCGCGCAGCAGCGGGCTGTCCGGGGCCAGTTCGCGCAGATTCCGCATGATGCCCGGCGCGCCGACGTACGTCTCCACACAGCCCCGGTCGCCGCAGTGGCACTGCCGCCCGTCCAGGATGAGCGTGGTGTGGCCCCACTCGCCCGCGCTGTTGCTGACCCCGCGGTGCAGCGTCCCGCCGAGCGCCAGCCCGGCGCCCACGCCCGTACCGAGGTTCACCACGACCGCGTCGCCCCGCCCGCGCGCCGCGCCGAACCACTGCTCGGCGACCGTGCACGCGCGCAGCGGGTTGTCCAGGTAGAGGGGGTACGGGAGGTGATCGGCCAGCAGGCTCAGCAGCGGTACGTCGTGCCAGTCCCAGTTGGGCGCGAAGACCGACACCCCGCCCTCCCGGTCCACCTGCCCCGGCATGCTGACGCCGACGCCCAGTACCCGGTCGGGCGCGATGCCCGCCTGCCCGGCCACGGACGCCACGGCGGCGGCGATGTGCGCCACCACCTTGGCCGGGTCGTTCTCCTCCGGGCGCTCGGGGCGCAACTCCTCGTCGGCGCGGGCGAGTACGGTCAGGGCGAGGTCGAACAGCTCGACATGGATGTACGTCTCCGCGACGTCCACCCCGATCAGCGCGCCCCCGGAGGAGTTGACGGCGACCAGCCCGCGCGGGCGGCCGCCGTCGGAGTCCTCGTAGCCGACCTCGACCAGCATGCCCAGCTCCAGCAGCTCGCCGACGAGGTTGGCGACCGTGGCCAGGCTCAGCCCGGTCGCCGCGGCCACCTCCTGCCGGGACACCGGGGATTCGGCGACGATGTGGCGCAGCACCCCGTAGCGGTTGGCGGTGCGTATGTCGCGGGACGTGCGCTTCACGCCGGAATCCCCTCTGTGGCTCGCTGGCTTTCGCGGCTGATGCCGCGCCAGGCTAGAGCGTGCGCCGGACCATAGACAACCCCTTCGCACAACCCTTGTACGAAGCGTCGGGGGCGCGGAGCCGCAGGAGAGACGGGGTGAACGGGACGAGGTGGCGGAGTGGTTGGCGTCAGCGGGGCGCGAGCACCTGCCGTACGACGGGTCCGGCGGCGTCACCTCCGTGTCCGCCCTCCGTGACCACGGCCGCCGCGGCCATGTCGTCCCGGTAGGCGGTGAACCACGCGTTGGTCTTCGCCTGGCCGTCGATCTCGGCCGAGCCCGTCTTGGCGCCGATGTCGCCGCTGACCCCGGCCATCGCCGTCGCCGCGGTGCCGCTCGTCGCCGTCAGCCGCATCATGCCCTTCAGCTGTCGCACGGCCGCCGGGCTCAGACCGCGCTGTGCCGTCGCGACCGTACGCCGGTCCATGGACGTGGGCACCAGCACCGGCTGTTTGAAGACGCCCGTCCGCACGGTGGCCGCCACCGACGCCATCGTGAGCGGATTCATCTGCACCGTGCCCTGCCCGATGACCGCCGCCGCCTTGCCGTCCCCGCCCTCCGTCGGCACCGAGCCGTCGAACGTCGAGACGCCGACCCGCCAGTCGAGCCCGATGCCGAACACCGCCCGCGCCTCCTGCGCCACCCCGTCGTCGGGTATGGAGCCCGCGAGCGAGACGAACGCGGTGTTGCAGGAGGCCGCGAAGTCCTGCGCGAAGGTGGCGCTCGGGTTCTCGCTGTCCTCGACGTTATGGAACGTCATGCCCTGCGCGTACGACGTCGTCTTCGGGCACGGCACCCGCTGGGCGGGCGTCACCTTGCCCGACTCCAGCAGGGTGGCTGCGGTGATGATTTTGAACGTCGAGCCGGGCGCCGTCTGCCCCTGTAACGCGGCGTTGAACTCGGCCCGGTCGGAGTTGGCCACCGCGAGGATCTCCCCGGTGCTGGGCTTGAGCGCCACCACGGACGCCCCGTTCCGCTCGCTCACGGCCGCCTCCGCGCGCCGCTGCACCTGCTGGTCCAGCGTCGTACGCAGACTTCCGGGCTTGCCCTTCGCCACCACATGCAGCGTCGTCCCGGCCGACCCGTCGGCCCTGACCACCGTCACCTCGATCCGGGCCGCGCCACCGGCCTTGTCGCCGTAGCGCCCCCGCAGCGAGGTCAGCACCGGATCGAGGGACGGATGGCTGCCCTGCTTCAGCTCCTCGCCGCTCCGGTCCAGCACCCGGACCGGCTGATCGTCCGCCAGGCCCGTCTGTAACGTTTCATCAGGCGCGAGCTTGGGGTGGATGACCGCGGGCTTCCAGTCCACCAGCGGCTTCCCCGTCGTCCGGCCGCGCACGACGGTCAGCTCCGAGTCGTACGTCCACGTCGAACCCTTCCCCCGATACGCGATCTCCGCCTCGACCCGGAACGGCACCGTGGCGCTGTGGGCCTCGCCCGCCGTGAGCGTCAGCTTCGTCACCCGGCCGTCCTCGCGGTAGCGGCTCAGCGCGGTGGTCGCGCTCTGGGCGTCGTTCGTGTACGCGGCGGCCTTCAGGTCGTTCTGATCCGCCCACGCGGCCAGGAACTCCCGCGCCGTGTCCTTCACATCGGCCGGCGTCACCGCGCCGTCCGGAACCGACGGCCCACTGCCGCCGGTCAACCCCGTATAGAGGTTGTACCCCCCGATCCCCGCAACCCCGATGAACCCCGCTAACGCCGTACCGAGTACGACTCTCCCCGCTGCACGCATCGCGTGACCCGCCCCCAGGTGTGGTCGGCGGTCTGCTTCTCAGGCCGCCTGCTCCATCTCACCGCGCAGCGCCCGCGTGTACACCCCGAGGAGCCGCCCGTACTCCGCCCGCTCGGCAGGCCGCAGGGCCCGCCCGGCCCGGGCCCGCAGGAAGACGCGGATCGCCTCGTTGGCCTGGTCGGTGGAGGTGGTCAGTAAGGCAGGGCTCTGGGGAGTAGGAGTCGGACGCATGACCAATAGAGTAGGGGCAGCCACTGACAAGCGCTGTGGCCTAAACCTCTCAACTGGGCTGTTACCCGCGGTATGTGAGGAACAACGCATCCTCGGCGCGAGTGTTCCCCTGACGCCCGGTCTGGCATATGCCCCGGCGTGGTCTGTGCGTTGTTCCTGGTCACACCTTCCGTACGACCGTACCGGTGGCGGCCAGCCGGTCGGTGTGGTCGTCCGCCGCGCTCCCGTCCGTGATGACCGCGTCCAGTGCGGAGGCGGCGGCGACGAACGCCAGGGCGGTGCGGGCGAGTTTGGCGGCCTCGGCGACGGCGATCACGCGGCGGGACGAGGCGATGGCGGCGCGCTTCACGGCGGCGTCGTCCATGTCGTAAGCGGTCAGCCCGTCCGCGGCGTTCAGCCCGCAGCAGCCGATGACGGCGGTGTCGAAGCGGAGTGCGGCTAGCGACGCCTGGGTCAGCGGGCCGGTCAGCGCCAGCTCGCCCGGCCGGGGTCGCCCGCCGGGCACCAGCAGCGTCACCTGCGGGGCGCCGGTCAGCGCGTTCACCGCGTGCAGGGACAGCGGCATCACGGTCAGCCGCCGGTGCTCCAGCTCCAGCACCCGGGCCACCTCCAGGCAGGTGGTGCCGCTGTCGAGGACGACGGACTCCCCGTCGGCGATCAGCCCGGCGACCTCCTCGGCGATGCGCCGCTTGGCGTCCAGCCCCTCGTGGGCGCGCAGCGCGAACGGCGGCTCCTCGCCGCGCAGCAGCAGGCTCCTCGCCCCGCCCCGGTAGCGCTCCAGAACGCCCTGGGCGGCCAGCGTCTCCAGATCGCGCCGGATGGTCATCTCCGAAGCGCCGGTGAGCGCGGCCAGCTCCGCGACCCCGGCACGGCCCGCGCTGCGGACGGCCTCGGTGATCTGCCTCAGTCGATCTGCGCCTGTCATGGTGCGATTGAACACACCTGGTGCTCGAAAGGCAACCTTACGAACATCTTCTTTGTTCGCTACGTTCGATGCATGGAGAGATCGCTGCGGGCCGCCCGGCTGGCCACCTTCGCCTACTTCGCCCTGAACGGCTTCCTCATGGGGATGTGGATCGTCCACATCCCCGGCATCGAGCACCGCGCGGGGACCGGCCACGCCATGTTCGGCTGGCTCCTGCTGCTCCTCGGCGCGGGAGCCTTCGCGGCCATGCAGCTCGCGGGACCCCTCACCGACCGGTTCGGCACCCGCGTCGTCGTACCGTTCGGCGCGGCGCTGTGCAGCGCCACCGTGATCCTGCCGGGCCTGGCCACGAACGTCTGGACGCTGGGCGCGGCCCTGCTGGTGTTCGGGGTGGGCAACGGCTGCCTGGACGTCAGCATGAACGCCCATGCCATCGAGGTCGAACGCGGCTACGGGCGGCCGGTGATGTCCGCCTTCCACGCCACGTACTCCCTCGGCGGTGTCCTCGCCTCGCTCGTCGGGGCCCGTACGCTCGGCTGGGGCTGGAGCCCGGCGGCGACCCTCGCCGGGACGGCGGCCCTCGGCCTCGCCGTCGCGGCGGTGGCGTCCCTCGGGCTGCTACGGCCTGCGGCCGCTCCGGAATCGGAGACCGTCGCTTCGGGGGCGAAGACCCGCTACCGAACGCCCCGCCGCATCTGGACGCTGGCCGCCCTGGCCCTGATGATCATGCTGTGCGAAGGCGTGGCCAACGACTGGAGCGTGCTCCATCTGCGCGACGTACTGGACGCGCCCGCCGCCACCGCCGCCCTCGCCTTCGGGGCCTTCGCCACCGCCATGACGCTCGGCCGCCTGCTCGCCGACCGCGTGGCCGCTCGGTTCGGCCCGGTGGCCATCCTCCGCTATGGCGCCTCCGTAGCCGCGCTCGGGATGACCGTGGCCGCGCTCTCGCCCTGGATTCCGCTGGCGCTGCTTGGCTGGACCGTGTTCGGTGCCGGGCTCTCCGGCTGCGTACCCCAGCTCTTCAGCGCGGCGGGCCACACCGACCAGTCCACGGCGGGCGCCAACGTCTCCCGCGTCGCGGGCCTCGGCTACCTCGGCGTGCTCGCGGGCCCCGCCGTCATCGGCCCGCTGACCCACCTCGTACCGCTCAACCTCACCTTCTTCCTGCCGGTGGCCTTCTGCGTGATCGCCGCGTGCGCGGCGGGCATCCTGCGGGCTCCCGGGGCGGTCGCTCGAAAAGCAGTTGCCCCCGTGGGCGTACGGGGGTCAGATAGTGCCTCATGACCCCCATCGACGCCGCTCTCGTGCGGCGGCTGATCGCCGGACAATTCCCGCAATGGGCGGCGCTGGCCGTCGAACGGTTCCCGTCCGGCGGCACCGTCAACGCCGTGTACCGGCTGGGCGATGCCATGGCCGTACGGCTACCGCTGGTGGCGGGCGGAGCCCAGGACGTATCGACGGAACGGAAGTGGCTGCCCCGCCTCGCACCCCTGCTGCCCACGGCCATCCCCGAAGTGCTCGGCACCGGGGAGCCTGCCGAGGGATACCCCTGGCCGTGGTCGGTGCACCGGTGGCTGGCGGGGGAGAACCCGAAGGAAGGCGCACTGAGCGAACCGTCGCTGCTGGCCAAGGACCTGGCCGGGTTCGTGACGGCGATGCGCGGCGTCTCCCTGCCGGACGCCCCGAGGGCCTACCGCGGCGGCCCCCTCGCCACCCTCGACACGGAGACCCGGGCGGCGATCGAGCAACTGCGCGCCATCCCGGAGGAGGACGTCGATTGCGACGCCGCTCTCGCTGTATGGAACGACGCCCTGCACACCCCCGACTGGCCCGGCCCGCCGGTATGGCTGCACGCCGACCTAATGCCGGGCAACCTGCTGGTGGATGCCACCGGTCGCCTCACTTCGGTGATCGACTTCGGCTGCATGGGCGTCGGCGACCCGGCCTGCGACCTCTTTCCGGCCTGGGGCCTCCTCCCGCCCGATGCGCGGGCGGCCTTCCGCGACGCGCTGGCCGTGGACGATGCAACCTGGACCCGAGGCCGAGCCCGCACCTTCTCCCAGGCCCTGATCGCCCTCCCGTACCACCGGACGAGAACCCCGGCGATGGCCCGCAACGCCCGCCACGTGATCCGAGCGGTCCTGGGGGAGCGCTGAGGCCTGAGGCCGCTACCTCCGCCACCCCAGTGCCTCAGGGCTGAAATCGACGAGACTCGCCCACACGATCTCCGCCCCGGCCTCGCTCAACTCCCCGGCTTCGCTACGGCCACTGGCGACCCCCACGGCCAGAGCCTCGGCATCGAGGGCCCCGCGAACATCGTGCGGCGTATCCCCGATGACGATGGTCCGCCTGCCGTCGAAGGCGTGCCCGTACTTCTCCGACGCCCGCTTGCGCGCCAACCGCACGAGGTCGACTCGATCGCTACCGTCGTCGCCGTAGCCGCCGACCGCGAAGTCGAGCCCGTCGCCCAGGCCGAGCGCGGCCAGCTTGGTGATGGCCACCGGGCGAAGGTTGCCGGTGACCGCCGACTGCACGGCGCCCCGCCCGGCACACGAGGCGATGGCCTCCCGAGCACCGGGCAACACCACCCCGACCGCGCGCATCCGCCCCTCCAGCTCTTCGGCTGCCGCCGTGAGCGCGGCGTAGAACTCGCCGAACAGCGCTTCCGGCTCATCGATCCCGTTGAGACGCAGCGTCTCCACCATGATGGCCTGCTCGGTGCGCCCCGCCATGTCCGCCAGCCCGCCGAGCCGTTTGCCTGTCACCTTCTCGAAGGCGAGCTCGTAGAGGCTGCGGCTCACCCGCCCTTGATGCTGACCAGCGTCTGGTCCACGTCCCAGAGGATCAGGACGGGCTCGGGGGCGCGGTCGGCAGGCATGGCGACAGCGTAGAGGTGAGCCCGGGTGGCGTGTGACGGGGCCAACGCCTGCCGGTGCGGTCGGCGGCAGCTGCCCGCAGAAGGCCCAGGACGAGGCAGCCGGGGTATGCGCCGAACGCCGGGTACTCGCGCCGGTAGTAATGAGACCAGTAGCTCACCACCCGGCGCTCGGTCCGCGCGAAGAACGCCGGGTTGCGCGCGATGAATTCCCCGTACAGGAGCCGCTGTGCGGACCCCGGAGTGGCCACGTCGGCGATGCCGATCCGGATCGCGTCCAGGATCTCCACGACGTATTCGCCGACCAGCTGCACTACGAACGGGACCACCCATGGCTCGTCGGAGCGGACGATCTCCTCCAGGTGGCGCTGGCGGATCATTCCGTCGCCGTGGCGTGAGTACAGGCAGTGGAGGATACCCACTTGTGTCGCAGTGAGCCGGTGCTCCGCGTCGGCGGGTGGCTCATCGTTGTAGATCCGGGAGGGGATGCTGACGGTCTCGCCGGACACGTCGACCGGGAACGGCGACATGAAGGGATGCTGCGGTTCTGGCATGACGGCCAGAACGGCGCGCACGTCATGCACGAGCTGCGAAGGGAAAGCCCCCGCGAGGTCAGCGTTGGTCCCCGTCATGTCGGCGATTGAGAAGCGGTTTGATGCGTGACGTGTTCGGGTGTCATGCCTGACGCGGTAATGAACTCGGCCAGGAGGCCGCGGGCGTCGGCGTGGCCGAACGCCGTCAGGATGTAGCCGGGCGAGGGCGCGTTGTGGATCTCTCGGACTAGGGCTGCCAGGGTCCCGCTCGGGAGTGCGAATGCGAAGGTGAACCATTCGCCGAGGTCGTCACGGGTGGTGTCGGCGCATCCCCACAGCGACTCCAGCCCCTCGGCCGTGACCGCCAACTGGGCGACGTACGTCTGAGGCGATCCGCGGAAGTCGGTTGCCGGAATGCGCCTCGCTCGCTCAACTCCACTCAACGATCCAACCGCCCTCGACGAAGAACGCTTCCAGCGACTCACGGTCCTCCACCCAGTAGTCTCCACAACCGTTCCGGAAGTCTCGGTCGCGGGCTGTCAGGATCAGATAGCTCGGCGGGGAGTCGGCGAGTTCCTGGATCTTGACGTACTTCCCTTCCTCGTCCCCGGAGTGGATGTGTCCGACCTTATTCACTGGCGCCACGTGGGTGAACGCACAAGAAATCCCTCAAATTTGGCTCTAGGCCTCGTCGGCTAGGTATGCGGCGGCATATTAAGTGTGGTTCATGGAGTTCCAAGGATTTCCATAATTCGCTCGCGGATTCGGTCTATGGCATCGACGAGTTCTTGCTTGTTCGCGCCGCGTTCGACAGCTCTATCGATTTGCCATTCCATGAAGAGGGGGGTAAACCAAGTCAGTCGAACGAAGTCTGGATGTAGCTCTTCCCCCTCTGGGATCTCGACGGAATTAAGAACCCCCAGATACTCCTCGGCTAGTGATGAGGAGAATTGACCGGAGCGTAGTAGTCCGAGGAAGCCTGATTCGTCATCCCAGGCAAAGTCAAGGGCTTCAAGGGCTTCAGGGCTCGAATGTTTCATTCCCAATATCCTATGATCGCGTCTGCGGGGACGTGTTGAAATATGAGCACTTCTTGGTCTTTTTTTGCGTAGAGGTCGATCCTTCCCTTTCCTGGGAAGCCTGACGATACGTCTTCAATGCGGCTAGGTACTCTGGAAAGATCAATAGCAACGACCCCGTTACCGGAATTGTACTTCCCAAGAGCAGTCTCAGGGAGCATCGATGTCGATATCCATGGGCTCTGGCGCTTTCCTGCGACGTGAGACAACGGAGAGACGTGTGTAGCGTCGGGTGCGCGAGCCGTCAATCCTAGTGCAGGATCTTCTCCCTTGGTCAGTGCGCGAAAAACGACTCCCGGCATTGGTTCCGCGTCAGGATGGCAATCCGGGGCCAACCCCAAGACATCTGTCCAGGTGTGGGGGTTGTGGACGTAGGTCGCGGGGTTGGGGGATGGCGCCAGGCCGAGTGGGTCGGGGGAGAGGTAGCGGGCGGAGTCTGGGTCGTAGTAGCGGTGGAAATTGTAGTGGAGGCCGGTTTCGGGGTCGAAGTATTGGCCGGGGAATCGAAGTGGGGTGTAGGCGGTGCTGTTGGCGGCCCAGGTGGTGGTGCCCCAGAGGGTGGAGCGGGTGTGCCAGGCGATGGTGCCTGATTCGTCGACGAGTTCGGTTGGGGCGCCGGCGAGGTCGGTGATGATGGCGAAGAATCGGGCGTCGATTTCGCGCTGGGTGGTAGCTTCGGTGATGCGTTCGGTCTGGGCTATGGGGCGCAGGCCGTCGTGGTCCCATGTGAGAGTGACTGGGTTCGGTAGGTCTGGGGTGGCGGTGGTTTGTTCTATGAGAATGGGGCCGTCCCAGGTGAAGTCGGTCTGCTCCAGGACGGTTTCGCCGTCGGTGGCGAGGCGTTGCTTTGTGGTGCGGCGGCCGAGGGGGTCGTAGAGGTAGCGCCACACCGTGCCGTCGGGGGTGGTGACACTTGTGAGGCGGTCTTCGGCGTCCCAGGTGTAGTGCCAGGTGTCGGGTTTGCGAGACAGGCGGGTTCTCCGGCGGAGAGTGAGACGGCCTGCGTCGTCGTGTTCGTAGCGCCGGCTGCCGGCGCGGGTTATTCGGGTGCCGGTGTAGGTGCGTTCGCCGGTGGCTTCCTGGGGTGCGCCCTTTGAGGGCCAGGTTGCTTGGGTTTGGTTGCCTGCTTCGTCGTAGGCGTAGGTTTCGGTCCAGCCAGCGGCGCGGACTGTTGTCACACGGCCTGCCGCGTCGAGGTCGAAGGCGCTCGGGCCGCTCAGACGGTCGTTCACAGCAGTAACGTTTCCGTCCGCACGGTAGGTGTAGGCGCGGTGTTGGATGGGGGACGTGGCGGATGCGTTCGTGAGGGACTGGGTGGTCAGGCGGCCCAGGGGGTCCCAGGTGTTGGTGAGGGTGAGCGCGTCGCCGATGTGGCGGGTTGTCTCGCGGCCTGCCTCGTCGTGTTCGGAGGCGAGGGTGTGGCCACCTGCGGTCAGGGCGGTGCGGTTGCCTGCCGCGTCGTAGGCGTATGTGGTGATCGCGCCGCTCGGGGTGACGCGGCGGGTGCGGCGGCCCAGGGGGTCGTACGAGTGGGCCAGGACGCGGCCGTTGACCATCTCGGACTTGATTCGGCCCAGGCGGTCGTGTTGGTAGACCACCTCCGTGTCGGGGCCGGTGGCTGCGGTCAGGCGGCCTGCTGGGTCGTAGGTGAGGGTCGTCACCTGGTCTTCGGCGGTCTTGCGGGTGATCTGGCCCAGCGTGTTGTGCTCGTACGTGATGGCCTGGCCCAGGGGGTTGGTGCGGCGGATCAGCTGGGCGGCAGCGTCGTGTTCGTACGTGACGGTGCGGTCGTCGAAGTCCGTCTCGGCGGTGAGGCGGCCAGCGGGGTCGTACTCGTAGGACCAGGTCAGGCCTTGTGGGTTGGTGACCTGGGTGAGGCGTAGATCGGTGTCGTGCTCGAACTCGTAGCGGACGCCGTCCGGGCCGGTGCGGGCCGCGAGCAGGTCGAAGTGGGTGTACTCGAAGCCGGTGGTGCCGCCGATGGCGTCGGTGTGGGTGGTGCAGTTGCCTTCGCCGTCGTACGTCCAGGTCTCCGTGGAGCCGTCGGGGTTGGTGCGGCGGGTGAGTTTGCCTTCCACCGTCCAGGTCAGGTGGGTTGTGGCGCCGACCGCGTCGGTGATCGTGACGGGGCGGCCGAAGGCGTCGCGTTCGTAGTGGGTCACCGCGCCCAGGGGGTCGGTGATCTTTACGGGGAGGCCCGCCTTGTCGCAGTGGACCAGCGTGGTTTCGTCCAGCGCGTTGGTGACGGAGGAGAGGTGGCCGTACGCGTCGTAGGCGTAGTGCGTGCTGTGGCCCGCCGCGTCGGTGGACGAGGTCCGGTGGCCCGCCTCGTCGTACGTCTGGGTCCAGGTGGCGCCGTCCGGGCCGGTGATGGACGTCGGCAGGCCGAGGTCGTTGTATGTCGCCGTGGACTCGCTGCCGTCGGGGGTGGTGATCCGGGTGAGGTGGCCTGCCTCGTCGTAGACGAAAGCCGCGGTGCGCCCCAGCGCGTCGGTGCGGGAAAGGATGCGGTCGTAGCGGTCGTACTCGGTGCGGGTGGTGTGGCCCAGGGGGTTGGTCTCGGCGACCGCCTGTGCCTTGTCATTGACGAGGTACCGCGTGGTGTGGCCCTCAGGTGTGGTGACTTTGGTGACGCGGTGGCCGGTTGCCTGGTCGACCTCGTCGTACGAGAGGTGGATGGATACATGGCCTGCCTCGCCTCCTTCGGCGATGCAGCGGTCGCGGTGGTCGTAGACGTAGTCGTACCGGCGGTTGTTGGTGTCGGTCCAGGCGATGACGCGGCGGTCGTCGTCGTACTCGAACCGGAGGGGCAGGCTGCTGGAGTTGATGACCTCGGTGAGGTTGCCGTCGATGTAGGCGTAACGCATCAGCTCTTGGTCGCCGCCGTCCTCGGCCGCGCCCGCCAGGTGGAGGGCGGTGATCCGGCCCTCGGCGGTGCTGAGCTTCAGCTCGTACCCGGCGCTGTGCGCGATGGCGGTCGGGGTGCCCTCTGCGTCGTACTCGAAGGTGATCCAGTGGCCGGAGCGGTCGGATATCTGCTCCAGCAGTGCGATCCCGTCGCCGCCCGGATTTATATCCTGCGGACCGTTGAAGTGGCGGACGTGACCGGTGGCGGGGTCGGTGAGGGTGTAGTCGCCGTGGGGGTCGCGTTCGAGGGGCCAGCGGGGGCCCGCCTCGGGGAGGGTGGGGACATCCGGGGCCGGGTGCGGGTAGGACAGCAGCAGGCCATCCTCGCTGATGAAGACGACACCCTCGGCGTCGATCTCCAGCCGCTGGTCCGCCGTACTCGACCAGGACGGTCCGAACCAGCGCCCCGCTGTGTAGCCGGACTCGACCCGGCGCGTGAACACCAGCGGCAATGCACCGGGCAGGGAGACGTCGGTCTGCGGCAGGAACATCTTCCCCGTGGCGAGGTCGATCGGGTCCCAGCCGCACGTCTTGTCGCCGTCCCTTTGCCCGTGGCCGTGCGGTCCATCGTTCTTCAGGGCCTTGCGCGCCTTGCCCAGGCGCGCCACCCCCTTCAAGCTGCCCGCGCCCTTGGTGCCGAGGAGTTCGGGGAGGAGGCGGCCGGTGGCCTCGGTGGGGTCCTTGCGGAACTCCCCCAGCATCTGGTTGAAGGCTTTGCCCGGGTCGCTCGCCGCCGTGTGCAGCGCTGCCGCGGTGTTGTTCAGGTTCGTGAAGTACTCGGCGGGATGAGTGAGGTTGTACGGATCGAGCGCGTTCATCGACCGCGCGAAACCAATGAGCCCGGCGGTGCCCTTGAGGACGCCGCCGGTGAAGTGCATCGAGTCCAGTCGCAGGCCCTCGAACCCGTCTCCGAGCTGTTTGCCGTACGAGGGTTTCGGCGGGGCCGCGTCCTTGGCCTGCTGGACCGCCTTGCGCGCCGCGATGACCGCCTCGTCCCGCTGGCGCCGCGCCTCGTCCAGCTTCTCCTGCGCCGCCTTCGCCTTGGCCGTGCCGGGGTCGTGGAACTCTCCCGGTTTGGTGGGTTTGGTGCCCGGGTCCTTTCCGGACTCCGCCTTCGTGTTGTACGCCTCGGCGGCCGTGTTGTACGTGTCCACCTTGGCGTTGTGCGCCGAACGGGCCTCCTCGGAGGCGGTCTTGGCCGCCTTGTACGCGTCGATCGCCTCCCGCGCCTGGCCCTGTGCCCACTCCACCGTCCCGGCGAAGTCGTCCAGCGCCCCGGCGGCCTTCTTGCACGCGTCCGCGGCCTTGAACCACTCCTTCGGCTTGACCGACACCTCGTCCCGGAAGGCGTTGGCGGCCTCGCCCTTCCAGTGGGAGGAGTCCAGCGCCTTCAGGCCGTTGCCGACCTTCTCGAACGCCGACTGGAAGTCCTTGAGGTGCTTCACCGTGGAGCGGATCCTGCTCGCGCTGCCGTAGATCAGCTTCTTGGGGTCCTCGGTCTCCCCGAGCTGCATCTCGGCGACGTCCGCGCCCAGGTAGTTCGCGGCGGAACGGGACGTGTCGCGGACCGC
Source organism: Streptomyces sp. NPDC059850 (assembly GCF_042731515.1). Lineage (NCBI taxonomy): Bacteria > Bacillati > Actinomycetota > Actinomycetes > Kitasatosporales > Streptomycetaceae > Streptomyces > Streptomyces sp. NPDC059850. Next base: position 161,957 of record NZ_JBHWJI010000004.1, on the reverse strand, counting down.
GTCCGCGCCGCTCTCCCAGCCGACTTTGTCCAGCCCGTCCGCGGTCTTGTTGCCCGCCCATTCGATGCCGTCGCCGACGACCTCGGTGCCCTTCTCGGCGGCGTCGTCCAGCCAGTCGGGCGTCAGGTCACCGAGACCCATCAGCGGTCACCCTTCTCCGTCGCCTGCTGGGCGAACTGCTCGCTGGTGCGCTGAAGGCCGGGCGCCGCCTGGGACGTTTCCTCGCGGGTGGTCTCCCAGGTCTGCTGGGCGCCGGACCAGCTCTTCTCGAAGGACTCCTTGCTGTAGTCGGGGTCGTAGGTGTCGGACGAGTACAGCTCGTCCCAGTCCTTCTTGACGACTTCCTTCTCGCTCAGGTGCGGATTGCCCGCGATCGCGTTCGCGGTGACCTTGAACGTCCCCTGCGCGTACTGCTCCTGCTCCCACTGCGAGCCGGCCGCCAGTCCCACCTTCTCGGCGAGCTTGCTGGCGTCCTCGATGAGGCCGCGCACGCCCCAGTCCCATAGCTCGCAGAAGTCCTCGAAGTCCTTGGCCAGGCCGTTGTGTCCGGCCTCCATGGACGTCATGGACAGCTCGTCGAACCCGGCACCCATCTCCGCGCCCGACGCCGAGCCGATCGACCGCAGTTCATCGATCGCCCCGCGCAGACCCTTGACGATCAGCGCCTGCGAATCCTCTCCCAGAGCCAGGTCCGCGTTGCCACCCTTGGCGCCGCCCTCGCCACCGCTCACCGTTCGCCCTCCCCGTTCGACACAGCCCCCATCCAACCAGCACCGTACGACACTCGATCACCGCGAGCGACGAAGGGTAGGCGGTGTGTTCGATTGTGGAGCCGGGTCTCCGGGTCTCAGTCCGCTACGAGGACGACTTCCAGGGTGCGGGGGCCGTGGACGCCCTCCACGCGGTCGAGTTCGATGTCGCTCGTCGCCGACGGGCCCGAGATCCACGTCAACGGGCGGGCCGGGTCGAGGAGTTCGAGGGCCTGCGGGACCGAGTCCACGACCTGGGACGGGACGCGGATCACGCAGATGTGGTGGTCGGGGACGAGGGAGATGCGGCGGCGGCCCTGGTCGGTGTCGGCGTTCAGGACGATGGTGCCGGTCTCGGCGATGGCCACCGCGCAGGCGGTGACCACGCTGGATACCTCGTCCAGGTCGTGGGGTGTCTGGTCGGGGGAGTCCGTCAGCCGTACGACGTCTGTGGCCGAGAGCCATTCGGAGGGGAGGGCGGAGGGGGCGACCACGCTCGTGGCGCCGCGCGCGGTGAGCAGGCTCGCGATGAGGGCGGGCAGGGCGGAGGCCGTGGTGCGGTGGACGATCGCGCGGTAGTCGGCCAGGTTCTCCGCGAGTAGGTCGACGGTCCCGGCGGTGGTGCGGTCGCCGTGTACGCGGTGGTACGTACGGTCGACCGCCACCTCGGGCGGCGTCTCGGCGCGCGGGACGTCGGCCAGGGCGCGGCGGATACGGGCCATCACCAGGGCGCGGGAGCCGGACGGACCGGATGGGGTGCTCATGGGGTCTTCCTCGCCGTCGTGTTTCGCGCCGTCGCCTTCCGCGCCGTCATCGGGTCTTCCTCGCGTCGTGGTCGGCCTGCGCGGCGCCCCGCGTCCGTTGCCACCAGTCGCGGAACGACTCCGCCGGTACCTTCGGCACCTCCCGGGTGTCGCTCCACGCCCGCCCCGGCCCCGGCAGGCGGCGCGGGTGGAAACGGCGGGTGCGGGCGGCCAGGCGCTGGCCGGTGCGCAGCACCCCGGGGTGGTCCAGGGCCCAGCGCGCGGCCCGCATCGCGGCCCGTTCCGCCGCGTGGCCCTTGGCGGGCTTGACCACCGCGCGCGTCCCGCGCACCGACGCCGGGCCGCCCTCGACCACCCGCTCGCGCAGATGCACCAGGATCTCGGGGATGTCGATGGCCACCGGGCACACCTCGTAGCACGCGCCGCACAGCGAGGACGCGTACGGGAGCGAGGCGTCCAACTCGCTCTGCGTGCCGCGCAGTTGCGGGGTGAGGATGGCGCCGATCGGGCCCGGGTACGCCGAGCCGTACGCGTTGCCACCCGCCCGCTCGTACACCGGGCACACGTTGAGACACGCCGAACAGCGGATGCAGCGCAGCGCCTGGCGGCCCACGGTGTCCGCGAGGGTGTCGGTGCGGCCGTTGTCCAGCAGGACGAGGTGGAAGGTGCGCGGGCCGTCGCCGTCCGTGGTGCCGGTCCAGGTGGAGGTGTACGGGTTCATCCGCTCGGCGGTCGAGGAGCGGGGGAGGAGCTGGAGGAAGACTTCCAGGTCCTGGAAGGTGGGGACCACCTTCTCGATACCGACGACGGAGATCAGCGTCTCCGGGAGCGTCAGACACATACGGCCGTTGCCCTCGGACTCGACCACCACCAGGGTGCCGGTCTCCGCGATCATGAAGTTGGCGCCGGAGATCCCCACCTTGGCGTTCAGGAACTTCTCGCGGAGGTGGAGACGGGCGGCCTCCGCCAGGTCGGCGGGCGCGTCGGTCAGGCCCTCCGGGGCCGGGCGGCCCCACCCCGCCATCCGCTCCGTGAAGATGTCGCGGATCTCGCCGCGGTTGCGGTGGATCGCCGGGACCAGGATGTGCGACGGGAGGTCGTCGCCGAGCTGCACGATCAGCTCGGCGAGATCCGTTTCGTACGCGGTGATCCCGGCGGTGGAGAGGGCGTTGTTGAGGCCGATTTCCTGCGTCGCCATCGACTTGACCTTGACGACCTCGCGCTCGCCCGTGGCCCGTACCAGCTCGGTGACGATCCGGTTCGCCTCGTCCGCGTCGGCCGCCCAGTGCACCTGGCCCCCGGCTGCCGTGACCGCGCTCTCCAGCTGCTCCAGATAGTGGTCGAGGTGGCGCAGCGTACGGTCCTTGATGGCCGCGCCCGCGGCGCGCAGCCCCTGCCAGTCGTCCAGCTCGGACACGGCCGTGGCGCGCTTCGCGCGGATGGTGTGGGTGGCGTGGCGCAGATTGGCGCGCAGCTGGGTGTCGCGGGTGGAGGCGTCGGCCGCCGCCGGGAAGGCGGGCATTCCCAGGTAGGTGGCTTGGTGGGTACCGCTCACCAGACATCTCCTTCCGTGCTGGCCAGGATCTCCGCGATGTGCACCGGCCGGACCGCCGAACCCTGGCGGGCGAGCGTGCCGCCGATGTGCATCTGGCAGGAATTGTCGACCGTGCAGATCGCCTCGGCGCCGGTCGCCGTGATGTTGCGCGCCTTGTCCGCGCCCATCGCCGCCGACACGGCCGCGTTCTTGACCGCGAACGTGCCGCCGAAACCGCAGCACTCCTCCGCGCCCGGCAGCTCCACCAGGTCCAGGCCCTTGACGGCGGAGAGCAGTGTGCGCGGGCGGTCGCCGAGGTGGAGCATGCGCAGGCCGTGGCAGGTGGGGTGGTACGTCACGGTGTGCGGGTAGTACGCGCCCACGTCCGTCACCTTCAGGACGTTGGTCAGGAACTCGGTCAGTTCCAGGGTTTTCGGGACGACGGTTGCCGCGAGGTCCGAGAGTTCCTGGCCACGGCCCTCGGCGGCGGCCTTCGCGCCCATCCTCGGATAGTTGTCGCGCACCATCGCGGCGCACGATCCGGAGGGCGTGACGATGTAGTCGTAGTCCCGGAAGGCGGTGGCGTAGCGGCGGAGCAGGGGTTCCGTCTCGTGGCGGTAGCCCGTATTGAACTGCGGCTGTCCGCAGCAGCTCTGTTCCGGGGGGAAGCCGACCTCCACGCCGAGGCGTTCCAGCAGGGTGACCACGGCCTGGCCGGTGCGTGGATAGAGCGTGTCGTTGACGCAGGTGATGAAGAGCGCTACCCGCACGGTTCCTCCTCGGCCGCGGTGACCTTTTTGCTGTCCAGGCGGGATGCTGCCCTGTCCCACGCCGAGTGATCACCTGTGGGCTCATACTGCCTCAGCGGCTGGGTGCTGTGAAGGAGTGCGCGGAGTTCCGGCAGCCCGCCGCTGATCGTTCCGGCCGTGCGCGCCTGGATCAGGACGTTTCCGAGCGCCGCCGCCTCCGCCGGGCCCGCCACCACGGGGAGGCCGCAGGCGTCGGCGGTGAGCTGGCACAGGAGTGCGTTGTGCGCGCCACCGCCCACGATGTGCACGGTGTCGACCGTACGGCCCGACAGGCGCGTGGCGTCCTCGATCGCACGGCGGTGCGCCAGGGCGAGGGAGTCCAGGACACAGCGGGTCGTCTCGGCGGGGGTACGGGGTGCGGGCTGGCCGGTGCGGTGGCAGGCGGCGGCGATGCGGTCGGGCATGTCGCCCGGCGCGATGAACGCGGGGTCGCCCGCGTCCACGACGGAGCGGAGCGGGGTGGCGTGGGTTGCTGCTTCCAGGAGGGTGGGGAGGTGGTGTTCTTGGTTGGTGTCCTTCCAGGTGCGCAGGCACTCCTGGAGCAGCCACAGGCCCATGATGTTGCGCAGATAGCGCACCGTGCCGTCCACGCCCAGCTCATTGGTGAAGTTCGCCAGCCTGCTCGCCTCGGTGAGGACCGGCGCGTCCAGCTCCAGCCCGGCCAGCGACCAGGTGCCGGTGGCGATGTACGCGAAGCGGGGGGTGGTGGCGGGGACGCCGACTACGGCGGAGGCGGTGTCGTGCGAGCCGACCGCCGTTACGGGGGTGGGGTGTGGGAGGCCGGTTTCGGCGAGGACGTCCGGGAGGAGGTTTCCGGCGGGCGTGCCGGGGGTCCGGAGGGGTGGGAAGAGGGACAGGTCGATGTTGAGGGTGTCTGCGATGTGGCGGGACCAGGTGCGGGTGCGGGGGTCTATGAGCTGGGTGGTGGAGGCGTTCGTCAGCTCCGTGCCCGCCTCGCCCGTCAGCCAGTACGAGATGAGGTCGGGGATCAGGAGCAGGCGGTGGGCGGCGGCCAGGGCGGGGGTGCCCTGGGCGGCGATGAGCTGGTAGATCGTGTTGAAGGGGAGGTGCTGGAGGCCGGTGGCGGCGTAGAGATCGCTCGGTGGGAGCGTTGTCGCCACCTTCTCGGATGCGCCGGTGGTGCGGGTGTCGCGGTAGTGGACTGGGGTGGCGAGGAGCGCGCCGGTGGCGTCCAGGAGGCCGTAGTCGACTGCCCAGGTGTCGATGCCGATGCTGGTCAGGGGGGTTTTGGTGGTGGTTGCGGCGGTTGCTTTGAGGCCGTTCAGGACGCCCTGGTAGAGGGACAGGATGTTCCAGTGCAGGGTGCCGCCCAGGCGCACCGGGTCGTTGGGGAAGCGGTGCGCCTCGTGGAGCGTCAGCGTGTCCGGCGTGACGTGGCCGACCATGACGCGGCCGCTGGACGCGCCGAGGTCTACGGCGGCGAAGCGGTGTTCTCTTGGGGGCACCTTGACCTCGTGGTGGGTGGGGTGGGTTCTTGGTGTCGGTGGTTCGGTACGGGGCGGGTGCCGGGGCCTCCGGGGCAGGTCCCTGGACTCGTATATTTTTGGCGCCGGTGCTCGGAGACGTGGGGTGGGCCGGAAGTCCACGGCGCCACAAATACACGTCGTCGTCCAGGACCCCACCCCTCCGACCCCGTCCCCCTCACGCGCGCGTCAGCGCAGGAACGCCGCCGCGACTCCTGCGTCCACCGGGATGTGCAGGCCCGTGGTGTGGGACAGGTCGCCGCCGGTGAGCGCGAAGACCGCGTTCGCCACGTGGGACGGAAGCACCTCGCGCTTGAGCAGGGTGCGCTGGGCGTAGAACTCGCCCAGCTTCTCCTCGGGCACGCCGTACACCGCCGCGCGCTGCGCGCCCCAGCCGCCCGCGAAGATGCCGCTGCCCTGGACCACGCCGTCGGGGTTCACCCCGTTGACGCGGATGCCGTGCTCTCCTAGTTCGGCCGCTAGGAGGCGTACTTGGTGGGCTTGGTCGGCCTTGGTGGCGGAGTACGCGATGTTGTTCGGGCCCGCGAAGACGGAGTTCTTGGAGGCGATGTAGACGATATCGCCGCCCATGTTCTGGGCGATGAACACCCGGGCCGCCTCGCGGGAGGCGAGGAAGGAGCCGCGGGCCATGATGTCGTGCTGGAGGTCCCAGTCCTGGGTTGTGGTTTCCAGGAGTGGTTTGGAGATGCTGATCCCGGCGTTGTTGACCAGGAGGTCTACGCCGCCGAAGGCCAGGGCTGCGGTGGTGAAGGCTTCCTTGATGTCGTCTTCAGAGGTGATGTCGGTTGTTACGGGGATTGCCTTGTCCGGGCCGCCCAGTTCGGTGGCAACCTCAGCCGCTGTGGTGGCGTTGATGTCCGCTACCACTACGCAGGCGCCCTCGGCCACCAGGCGGCGGGCGATCGCCTTGCCGATGCCCGATCCCGCGCCGGTCACCAGGGCGATGCGGGTGGCCAGGGGCTTGGGTTTGGGCATGCGCTGGAGCTTGGCCTCTTCCAGTGCCCAGTACTCGATGCGGAATTTTTCTGATTCTTGGATGGGGGCGTAGGACGAGACTGCTTCGGCGCCTCGCATCACGTTGATCGCGTTGACGTAGAACTCGCCCGCGACCCGGGCCGTCTGCTTGTCCTTGCCGTAGCTGAACATCCCCACCCCGGGGATCAGCACGATCGCCGGGTCCGCGCCGCGCATCGCCGGGGAGTCGGGGGTGGCGTGGCGGTCGTAGTAGGCCGCGTAGTCGGTGCGGTAGGTGGTGTGGAGTTCCTTGAGGCGGGTGATTGTTTCGTCTAGGGGGGTGTTCGGGGGGAGGTCCAGGACCAGGGGGCGGACCTTCGTGCGGAGGAAGTGGTCCGGGCAGGACGTGCCGAGTGCGGCCAGGCGGGGGTGTTCGGCGCGGGAGACGAAGTCCAGGACGGTGTCGCTGTCCGTGAAGTGGCCCACCTGCGGGCGGTCCGTGGAGGCCAGGCCACGGATCAAGGGGGCCAGGGCGGCGGCGCGGGCGCGGCGTTCGGCCGGGGGAAGGGTGGTGTGGATGGCGGGGCCGAAGGGGTCCGGTTTGCCGCGTTCGGTGAGGAACTTCTCGGCTGTGCGGATGATGCGGAGGGAGTTCTGCTCGCATTCGGGGGAGGTGTCGCCCCAGGCGGTGATGCCGTGGCCGCCGAGGATGCAGCCGATGGCCTGGGGGTTGGCCTTCTTGATGGCGGCGATGTCCAGGCCCAGTTGGAAGCCGGGGCGGCGCCAGGGCACCCAGACCACCTGGTTGCCGAAGCACTCCTTGGTGAGCGCTTCGCCATCGGCGGCGCAGGCCAGGGCGATGCCGGAGTCGGGGTGGAGGTGGTCCACGTGGGCGGCGTCTACCAGGCCGTGCATGGCGGTGTCGATGGACGGCGCCGCGCCGCCCTTGCCGTGGAGGCAGTAGTCGAAGGCCGCGACCATCTCGTCCTCGCGCTCGACGCCCGGGTAGACGCCGGTGAGGGCGCGCAGGCGGTCCAGGCGGAGTGCGGCCAGGCCGGAGTGGGTGAGGGTGCCCAGGTCACCGCCCGAGCCCTTGACCCACATCAGCTCGACGTCCTGGCCGGTGACGGGGTCGGTGCCGGTGCCCTTGGCGGACGTGTTGCCGCCCGCGTAGTTGGTGTTGCGCGGATCGGCACCGAGGCGGTGGCTCCGCTCCAGCAGCGCGGCCGCGGTGGGGTGGAGTTCTGCGGTCATGTCGTCCTCTGGGGGGTGGGGGTGGGCCTGTCTCAGTGGGTTTCCAACTCCCAGCCCCTCCGGCGTTTGAGGAGCAGGGTCTGGGGCGGAGCCCCAGCGGGGGTCCGGGGGCTTGCCCCGCCACGCGGCGGAGCCGCATATCGGATGCTGCGGGAAGTGGCGGGGTGCACGCCGCCAGGCGCTACGCGCCCCAGCCCGCCTGTTCGCCGCCCACGCGCTCCGCGACGATCCGGTCCGCCCAGCCGGAGGCCCGGTACGCGGCCATCGGGTCGGGGTCGAGGCCCAGGTCCTCGCGGACCTCGGCGAGGAGGGGGCGTACGTCGGTGTTGTACGCGTCCATCAGGACCGCGTTGGCGCCGAGGACGTCGCCCGAGCGCTGGACGGCGGCGAGGGCGTCGCGGTCGACCAGGAGGGCCTTGGCGGTGGCCTCCTGGACGTTCATCACCGAGCGGATGATGGCCGGGATCTTGGGCTCGATGTTGTGGCACTGGTCGAGCATGAAGGCGATGTCGGAGGTGAGCCCGCCGCCGCGGATGACCTCGTACATGATGCGGAAGAGCTGGAAGGGGTCGGCGGCGCCGACCATGAGGTCGTCGTCGGCGTAGAAGCGGGAGTTGAAGTCGAAGGCGCCGAGTTTTCCCTCGCGCAGGAGGAGGGCGACGATGAACTCGATGTTGGTGCCGGGGGCGTGGTGGCCGGTGTCGACGCAGACCTGGGCCCTGGGGCCGAGCTTCAGGCAGTGGGCGTAGGCGGTGCCCCAGTCCGGGACGTCGGTGGTGTAGAAGGCGGGCTCGAAGAACTTGTACTCCAGCAGCATGCGCTGGTCGTCGCCGAGGCGGTCGTAGACGGTGCGCAGGGCCTCGGCGAGGCGGTCCTGGCGGGCGGCGATGTCGTCCTGGCCGGGGTAGTTGGTGCCGTCCGAGAACCAGAGCTTGAGGTCGCGGGAGCCGGTGGCGTCCATGATGTCGACGCATTCCAGGAGGTGGTCCACGGCCTTGCGGCGGACCGCCGGGTCGGGGTGGGTTACCGAGCCGAGCTTGTAGTCGTCGTCCTGGAAGACGTTGGAGTTGATCGCGCCCAGCCCGAGGCCGCGTTCCTCGGCGTACTTGGCGAGGGCCGCGTAGTCGTCGGTCTTGTCCCAGGGGATGTGCAGGGCGACGGTGGGGGCGACGCCGGTGAAGGCGTGCACCTGGGCGGCGTCGTCCAGCTTCTCCTGGGGGGTGCGGGGGACACCGGGCTGGGCGAAGACCTTGAAGCGGGTTCCGGAGTTGCCGTACGCCCATGACGGCGTCTCGATCGCCTGGCTCTTGAGTGCTGCCTTCACGGCCGGAACGTCAGTCATGGGTCTCCTTGGGAGTGAAACGATTCAAGAAAGCTAAGCGCGCTGGTCGGCGCGCGTCAAGAAGTGGTACGAGCCCGAGCCCGCGGCGTACACCGCGCAGCCGTCGGCCAGCCGCAGGAAGCGGGCGCCGCGCTGGGTCACGTCGGTTTCGCGGCGGGCGGGGACCCAGATCTCGGCGGTGGTGTTGACCGGTACCGAGACGGAGAGGGCGAACCGGCCGTTTCGCTGTGACCAGCGGGTGGTGATCGGCCCGTAGAGGGAGTCGTGGCGGCCCTCGGCGGAGCGCACCTCGCCGCCGGGGCGGGGGCGGATCAGGATCCGGCGGAAGCCGGGGGCGGCGGGGGTGATGCCGGTGATGTTCTGGTACATCCACTCGCCGACCGAGCCGTAGGCGTAGTGGTTGAAGGAGTTCATCCCGACGTCCTGGAAGCCGCCGTCCGGCTTGATGGAGTCCCAGCGCTCCCACATCGTGGTCGCGCCCCGGTCGATCTGGTAGCCCCAGGAGGGGAAGGTGCGCTGCTGGAGGAGGCGGTGGGCCAGGTCGGTGTGGCCGGTCGCGGTGAGGGTCGGGAGCAGCCGCGGGGTGCCGAGGAAGCCGGTGGACAGGTGCCCGTCGCGGGCCTCGATCAGGGCGACGAGGCGATCGGCCGCCGGGCGGCGCAGGGTGGCGGGCAGCAGGTCCATGGAGAGGGCGAGGACGTACGCGGTCTGGGTGTCGCCCTTGACCTTGCCGTCGGTGGAGACGTACGCGGCGGTGAACGCGCTCTTGATGCGGGCCAGCAGGTCTTTGTAGGGGGTGGCGTTCTCGCCGAGGACCTGTGCCGTGCGGGCCACGAGGTCGGTGGCGTGGGCGAAGTAGGCCGTGCCGATGACGTCCTTGGGGGTCTCGGCGTCGACGTTGAGCCAGTCGCCGTAGCCCTCGGCGGGGCGCAGGAGATTCGAGCTGTGCTTCTCCAGGTATGCGATCCAGTCGCGCATGGCGGACCAGTTCTCGCGCAGGACCCGGGTGTCGCCGTACGCCTGGTACAGGTTCCAGGGGACGGTCACCCCGGCGTCGCCCCAGCCCGCGGTGCCGCTGCCGAGGCCGCTGACGACCGGGGCCACATCGGGGAAGGCGCCGTCCGCGCTCTGTCCGTCGCGCAGGTCCTGGAGCCACTTGGTGAGGAAGCGGGCCGACTCCATGGTGTACGCGGCCGTGCCGGAGAAGACGTTGATGTCCCCGGTCCAGCCGAGCCGTTCGTCGCGGGCCGGGGTGTCGGTGGGGACGGAGAGGAAGTTGCCGCGCTGGCCCCAGGTGATGTTGGAGTGGAGTTGGTTCAGCATCGGCACGTCGGTGCGGAAGGACATCGTGAACGGGGCGGCCGTGTGCATGACCCGGCCGGTCACCGCGTCGAGCGGTGGTGTGCCGGGGTAGCCGGTGACCTCGACGTAGCGGAAGCCGTGAAAGGTGAAGCGCGGTGCGTAGGTCTCGGTGCCACCGCCCTTGAGCGTGTACGTGTCGACGGGGTGGGCGGTGCGCAGATTGGCGGTGTACGCCGTGCCGTCAGGGTTCAGCACCTCCGCGTGGCGGATCCGGACCGTGTGACCGGCCGGTCCCGAGACGGTGAGGCGGACGCTGCCGACCATGTTCTGGCCGAGGTCGAAGAGGTGGACGCCGGGGGCGGGTTCGGTGCGTTTGACGGGTTTCAGCTCGCGTTCCACCCGGGTCGGCGCGTCGATCTGGGCCACCACTTCGGTGGTGATGTCCGCGGCGGTGGTGGCAGGTTGCCATCCGGTGTCGTCGAAGCCCGGTGAGGTCCAGCCCGGGGTCTCCTGGCGGGCGTCGTACGCCTCGCCCATCAGCGGGTCGGCGGTCAGCAGCGGGCCGGTGGCGGCGCGCCACTCGGGGTCGGTGGTGACGCGCTCGGTGCTGCCGTCGGCGTACGTGACCTCCAGCTGGGCGAGCAGCGCGGGGTGGGTGCCGTACTGGTGCTGGCCGAGCCAGGCGACGTTTCCGGCGTACCAGCCGGGGGCGAGTGTCACGCCGATGGCGTTGGTCCCGTGGCGGAGGGCGTCGGTGACGTCGTACGTCTGGTACTGCACGCGTTCGCGGTAGTCGGTCCAGCCGGGGGTCAGCTGGTCGTGGCCGACGCGGACGCCGTTGAGGTGCGCCTCGTAGAGGCCGAGCGCCGTGGCGTACAGCCTGGCCCGGGCGACGGGTTTGCGGGCGAGCCGGAAGGTGCGGCGCAGCTGGGCGGGCGACTGCTGTGGCAGCACCCGGCCCCACGGCCCGCCGCCCCAGGGGGCCAGCTCCTTGGCGGTGGTCCACTCGCTGTCGTCGTGGCCGGGGGAGGTCCAGGTGGCGGGCGGCTGGCGGTCGGTGGTGCGCCAGGTCCGGTCCGTGTGGTGGTGGGTGGTGCCGTCCTCGGTGGTGACTTCAAGGGTGGCCAGCAGACCGGCCGGGCCCTGTTCGGCGTTGGTGGCCGCGATGGCGAGGGTGGCCGAGCCCCGGCGCAGGTGTTCGGTGATGTCGACGGTGACGGGGTGGGCCCACGCCTTGGCCACGCCCAGCGCCTCGCGGGTGGCGACCTCGGTGCCGTCCACGTAGGCGGTGAAGCCGTCGTCGGCCGCGACGACCAGGCGGGCGCGCCGGACGGTGCCGGTGGCCGGGATGGTGGTGCGGAACCAGCGGGTGGCCGCCGGGGCGTCGGCGGCCGGATCGCCTTCGGGGAACCAGATCCAGGTGGCGCCGTCCAGCCGCGGGGGCGCGGTCACCCCGGTGGGCGCGGTGATCCAGCGCGCCTGCCACTGCCCGGCGCCGAGCAGCCCGGTCTCCCACCAGTCGGCGGCGGACCACGGGGAGGGGCGGCCGCGGTCGTCCCAGACGCGTACGGACCAGTGGTAGCGGGTGCGCGGGCGCAGGGCCGGGCCGTCGTAGGGGACCAGGACCGATTGGCGCGATGTCCGCTTGCCGCTGTCCCAGACGTCGGGGGAGTTGAGTCTGTCCGGGGAGGTGGCGACCCGGACGCGGTAGGCGCTCTGCGACTGGTCGCGGGCGTCGGATGCGAGGATCCAGCTCAGCCGGGGGCGGGGTGTGTCCAGGCCGAGCGGGTGGGTGGCGTACTCGACCGTGGTGCTCCTGATGTGCAGTCCGGCGGTGGGGCGGTTCTCCGCGGCGGCGGACGGGGTGAGTGCGGGCAGACCCGTGAGGGCCGTACCGGTGGCAGCGGTGGTGGCGAGCAGGTGGCGTCTGCTGATCACGAGCTTCCTCCAGGGACGGCTGGATGAAAACGATTCAACCAAACGGCGCCTGGACCGTAGGGGCGGTGGCCGGGGTGCGTCAAGTGGTCGCGCCTGTACGGGATTTACCTGCTGCGCACCCCCTTGACGGGGTCATGGCGCAGGGCTAGCTTCCCGGAATCCGCTTTGAAACATTTCATTCTGGAGCCTCCGTGAGTCAGTCTGTTCCGGTCCTCGCCCTCAAGGGGGTGAACAAGTCCTTCGGCGCCGTACGGGCCCTCGTGGACGTTTCGCTGGACCTCTTCGCCGGTGAGGCGCACGCCCTGGCGGGGGAGAACGGCGCGGGCAAGTCGACGCTCATCAAGGCGCTGGCCGGAGTGCACCGGCCGGACTCCGGCGAGGTGCTGCTGGACGGGCGGCCGGTGGTCTTCCACGGTCCCGCCGACGCCCGGGACGTGGGCATCGCCGTGATCTACCAGGAGCCGACGCTCTTCCCCGACCTGTCGATCGCCGAGAACATCTTCATGGGCCGTCAGCCCCGGCGGCCGCTGGGCCGGATCGACCACAAGGCGGTGCGCGCTTCGACGGCCGGGCTGATGGCGCGGCTCGGTGTCGACCTCGACCCGGACCGGCCCGCGCGCGGGCTGTCCATCGCCGACCAGCAGATCGTCGAGATCGCCAAGGCGCTCTCCTTCGACGCCCGCGTACTGATCATGGACGAGCCGACGGCGGCGCTGACCGGCAGCGAGACCGCCCGGCTGTTCGCGGTGGTCGAGGCGCTGCGCGCGGAGGGTGCCGCGGTGCTGTTCATCTCGCACCGGCTGGAGGAGATCTTCGAGCTGTGCCAGCGGGTCACCACGCTGCGGGACGGGCGCTGGGTGGCGTCCGAGCCGCTGGCCGGGCTGGCGCAGGACGATCTCGTACGCCGCATGGTCGGCCGGGATCTGGAGGAGCTGTATCCCAAGCAGCCGACGCGGGTCGGGGAGACCGCGCTGTCGGTACGCAGGCTGACCCGGGAGGGCGTCTTCCGGGATGTGTCGTTCGAGGTGCGGCGCGGGGAGATCGTCGCGCTCGCGGGGCTGGTCGGCGCGGGGCGCAGCGAGGTCGCGCAGGCCGTCTTCGGGGTGGACCGGGCGGACGCGGGCGAGGTGCGGGTGGGCGGCACGGTGCTGCGGCCCGGCTCGCCGACCGCCGCCATGGACGCGGGGCTCGCGCTCGTCCCCGAGGACCGGCGCCAGCGCGGCCTGGTCATGGAGATGTCCATCGAGCGCAACATCGGGCTGACCGGCCTGGACCGGCTGGGCCGCGCGGGGATGGTGAAGCGCGCGCTGGAGCGCGGGCGGGCGTCGGACTGGGCGGTACGGCTGCAGCTGAAGTACGGCAGTCTCGGCGACCGCGTCGGGGTGCTGTCCGGCGGCAACCAGCAGAAGGTCGTGCTCGCCAAGTGGCTGGCCACCGAACCGGCGGTGCTCATCGTGGACGAGCCGACGCGCGGCATCGACGTCGGGACGAAGGCCGAGGTGCACCGGCTGCTGTCGTCGCTGGCCGCGGACGGGCTCGCGGTGCTGATGATCTCCTCCGATCTGCCCGAGGTGCTCGGCATGGCGGACCGGGTGCTGGTGATGCACGAAGGACGGCTGGTCGCCGAGATCCCGCGCACCGAGGCCACCGAGGAGTCGGTGATGGCCGCCGCGACGGGGCTGGCGGGCGAGGGGAGGGCCGTGGCATGACGGTCACTGTCGAGAAACCGGCCGCCCCGGCGGACGAGGCGCGTTCGGCGCGGTCGCTCGTCGACGCCGTCTTCCGGGCGCGGGAGATCAGCATCGCGGGCGCGCTGGTGCTGCTGGTGCTGTTCACCTGGGTCGCCGAGCCCCGCTTCTTGAACGACCAGGGCGTCAAGGACCTGCTGCTGAACGCCGCGATCCTGGTGCTGCTCGCGATCGGGCAGTCCGTCGTGGTGATCACCCGCAACATCGACCTGTCGGTGGGGTCCGTGGTGGGCCTGTCCGCCTTCGCCTGCGGGAAGTTCGTCTCGGGGACGGACCACGGGGTGCTGACGGTGCTGGTGCTCGGCGTCCTCGTCGGCGCGGCCTGCGGCGCCGTCAGCGGATCGCTGGTCAGCTTCGGCAAGGTGCCCGCGCTGGTGGTGACGCTCGGGATGCTCTACATCATCCAGGGCCTCGACTACTGGTGGGCGCAAGGGGAGCAGATCAGCGCCGCCGATGTGCCGCAGTCCGTGCTGGACCTGGGCAGCGGCAGCGTGCTGGGCGTCCCGTATCTGCCGCTGATCTCCATAGCGGTGCTCGCCGGGACCGCGTACTTCCTGCGGACGTACCGCAGTGGCCGGGAGCTGTACGCCATCGGCTCCAGCCCCGAGGCCGCCCGGCTCGCCGGGGTGCCGATCCGGCGCCGGGTGCTCGGCGCGTACCTCTTCTCCGGCGCCGTCTCGGGCTTCGCGGGCGCGCTGTGGCTGGCCCGCTTCGGGACCGTCGTCGCGGACAACGCGCACGGCTGGGAGCTGACCGTGGTCAGCGCCGTGGTGGTCGGCGGTGTCGCCATCGTCGGCGGCACCGGGACCGTGTGGGGCGCGGCGCTGGGCGCGCTGCTGCTCACCACCATCGGCAGCGCGCTGGCCGTGCTGAAGGTCGACTCCTTCTGGGCGGACGCCATCGCGGGCGCGCTGCTGCTGGCCGCCATCAGCGTCGACCGGATCGTGAACGTGCGCATGACCCGTGCGCTGAGGAAGAGGAGCGCACGTTGAACAGGGCACTGCTGCGCTGGGACACCGCCGTCGGGGTGCTGCTGGTCGCGGTGTTCCTCACCGGGCTCGGTACGACGGACGGCTTCGCGAGCCGCGACAACCTCGCCTTCGCCTTCAACGACATCGCCGAGGTCGCGCTGATGGCGCTGCCGATGACACTGCTGGTGGTGGCCGGGCAGGTCGATCTTTCGGTGGCCTCGATGCTGGGTCTGTCCAGCGCGCTGACCGGTCAACTGTGGGAAGCGGGCTGGGCGTTCGAGACCATCGTGCCGGTCGTGCTGCTGGTCGGTGTGGCGGGCGGGCTGCTCAACGGGTGGCTGGTCACCCGGGTCGGGCTGCCGTCGCTGGCCGTCACCATCGGCACGCTCGCGCTCTACCGGGGGCTGGCCTCGGTGGTGCTCGGCTCGAACGCCATCACCGACTTCCCGGAGACGTACGCGAAGTGGGCGGTCGACACCACCACCGTGCCCGGGACCTTCCTCACCTATCCGGTGGCGCTGTTCATCGTGCTGGCTGTCGCCGCCGCCGTGGTGCTGCACTCCACGGGCTTCGGCCGGTCGCTGTTCGCCATCGGCGCCCAGGAGGACGCCGCGTACTTCGCGGGCATCCGCGTCAAGCGGGTCAAGCTGCTGCTGTTCATCGTGGCGGGGCTCGTCTCCGCCTTCGCCGGGGTGGTGTTCACCCTGCGGTACGGGAGCGCCCGCGCGGACAACGGCCAGGGCTTCGAAATGCTGGTCATCGCCGCCGTCCTGCTGGGCGGCGTCGACTTCGACGGCGGCAAGGGCACCCTGTTCGGCGCGGTCGCCGGGGTGCTGCTCATCGGCGTCCTGAAGAACCTGCTGACGCTCAACGACGTGGCCAACGAGGTCCAGGTGATCGTCACCGGGCTGCTGCTGGTGGCGTCCGTCCTCACGCCCCGCATGGCCAAACGGCTGGCAGCTGACGGATGACAGATTTCAGATATTGATAGACGTGAAAGGTCCATCCATGACCCAGCGTTCCTCCTCGCGGCGCCGCGCCGCCGCCACCGCCGCCGCGGTGTGCGCCCTCGCCGTCACCCTCGCCGCATGCGGCGGCACCACCAAGAAGGACACCGACAACAGCGGCAAGGCCAACAGCGGATCGGGGGCCAAGGCCAACCCCGACGCCCCGCTGAAGAAGGGGCTGAAGCTCGCCTTCCTTCCCAAGCAGATCAACAACCCGTATCTGAAAATCCTGGACACCTCCGGGATCGGCGCCGCCCGGGAGTTCGGCGGCAAGGGCAAGGAGGTCGGCCCGTCCGACGCCAGCGCCTCCTCCCAGGTGTCGTACATCAACAGCCTGGTCCAGCAGCGGCAGGACGCCATCCTCATCGCCGCCAACGACCCCAACGCGGTGTGCGGCCCGCTCAAGCAGGCCATGAAGAAGGACATCAAGGTCGTCGCGTACGACTCGGACACCGCCCCGGCCTGCCGCCAGCTGTTCATCAACCAGGCCAGCTCGGAGGAGATCGGCCGCAGCCAGGTCCAGCACCTGGCCAAGCAGCTCGACTACAAGGGCGAGATCGCGATCCTCTCGGCCACCCAGAACGCGACCAACCAGAACACCTGGATCGGGTTCATGAAGGACGAGCTGAAGAAGCCCGCCTACAAGAACATGAAGCTGGTCAAGACGGTGTACGGGGACGACGACGACCAGAAGTCGTTCCAGGAGACCCAGGGCCTGCTGAAGGCGTACCCCAAGCTGAAGGGCATCATCTCGCCCACCACGGTCGGCATCGCCGCGGCCGCCCGCTACATCAGCGACTCCTCGTACAAGGGCAAGGTCGTGCTGAACGGCCTCGGCACGCCCAACCAGATGCGCAAGTACGTCAAGGAGGGCACCGTCGAGCAGTTCGCGCTCTGGGACCCCAAGAAGCTGGGCTACCTGGGCTCGTACGCCGCCGCGGCGCTCGCCTCCGGGCAGATCACCGGGGCCGAGGGGGAGAAGTTCACGGCCGGGAAGCTCGGTGAGTACACGGTCGGCAAGAACGGCGAGGTCATCCTCGGCCCGCCGACCGTCTTCGACAAGTCCAACATCGACAAGTTCCACTTCTGAGGCGGGCGGTCCGCGATGCGGCGTGTGTGTTTTCTGCTGAAGGTCCGCCGGGAGCGGCTGGCCGAGTACCGCGAGCGGCACGCGGCCGTGTGGCCGGAGATGCTGGACGCGCTCTCGGCCGCCGGATGGCACAACTACTCGCTCTTCCTGCGGGAGGACGGGCTGCTGGTCGGCTATCTGGAGACCGAGGACTTCGCGGCGGCGCAGGCCGCGATGGCCGCCACCGATGTCAACGCGCGGTGGCAGGCCGAGATGGCGCCCTTCTTCGAAGCGCTGGACGGTGCCAAGCCGGATGAGGCCATGACACCGCTCACCGAAGTGTTCCACCTTGCTTAGGACACGTAGGAGACAGAGGAATATGAGACCCCTGCCCGTGGCTCTGCTGGCCGCAGCCCTCCTCGCGGCCGCCACCCCGGCCGACGCGGCCGGACGGGCCCCCGGCCCGGCGGTCAGCAAGGTGGCCGATACCCAGCTCGACCCGAAGGCCATCTACTTCGAGTCGTACAACGGCCTCGTCAACAACAACGCGTTCCAGAAGAACGGGCTGCTCACCTACAAGGGCTACCAGTACGCCGTCTGGTACACCGGCGACCGCACCGCCGTCATCGGCCGCCGCGCGCTGGGCCGGGCGGACTGGCAGACCGCCCGGCTGCCGCACAAGCTCACCGCCGACGACTCCCACAATGTGATCTCCATGGGGATCTCCCGCGTCGACGGCCGACTGCACCTCAACATGGACTCGCACAGCAGCGGCTTCTTCTACGTGAAGTCGGTGGCCGGACTGCTGGACGACCCCGCCGGACAGCCGTGGGACAGCGCGCGGTTCGGCGCCGTGCAGACCACCCTGGACGGGCTCGCGCTCACCTCCCAGTTCACGTATCCGCAGTTCGTCGCCACCCCCGAGGGCCGCCTCCAGCTCAGCTACCGGGTCGGCGTCTCCGGCAATGGCCGCAACGCGCTGGCCGAGTACGACGGCACCAAGTGGACCGCGCTCGGCGAATGGTCCGCGTCCACCGGTACGTACACCAGCGAGCACGGCTCCAGCACCGCCCGCAACATGTATCTGCACGGCATCGACTACGGCGCTGACGGCCGTCTCCACGCCTTCTACACGTGGCGCGAGCAGAACAACGCCGTGATGTGCGATGCCGGTGGCCTCACCAACCACGACACCGGCTACGTCTACAGCACCGACCGCGGCCGCACCTGGCGCAACGCGGCGGGCACCGTCGTCGGCACCACCGGCGGCGCCGACAAGGTGGCCGTGAACGACACCGGCACCGTCGTCGATCCGCTGAACCCCGACCACTCGCTGATGAACCAGGAGAGCCAGGCCACCGACTCCGCCGGGCGCCCGCACGCCGTCATCAGCTACGTCCCCGGCCGCTTCGGCCAGTGCACCACCGACTACGTGGCCGACCGCACCGCCAACGGCCGCGCCTTCCACCTCTTCAAGAACGCCGCGGGCGCCTGGAAGAAGACCGAGATCCCGGTGGCCCCGAACTCCAGCCAGCGCACCCACCTGGCCTTCGACAAGTACGACAACGCCTACGCCGTCATGCCGTACGGACGCGTCGTCGCCGCGTCCAGCGCGTCCGGCTACACCGACTGGAAGACGCTCTTCGACGGCAGCGGGCTGAACGCCTTCGGCGAGGTCGTCGTGGACGACACCCGCCTCGCCCAGGACGGTGTGCTGTCGTTCATGTACCAGCGGAAGTCCAGTGGCACCACGCCCTCGGCCCTCCGGGTCATCGACTTCCAACTACCGGGTTAGGGAGGTGACTTGAGGGCCCGTGGCGTGGGCATCAAGGAGGTGGCGAAGGAGGCCGGGGTCTCGGTCGGCACGGTCTCCAATGTCATCAACCGCCCCGATGCGGTGTCCGAGCGGACCCGGGCCCGGGTGCTGTCCACCATCGAGCGGCTGGGGTACGTCCGCAGCGAGTCCGCGCGCCAGCTGCGCGCGGGCCACAGCCGCATCGTCGGACTGCTGGTGCTCGACATGGCGAACCCCTTCTTCGTGGACGTGGCGGGCGGCGCCGAGCGCGCGGCGCGCGAGGCGGGCCTCGGGGTGATGGTGTGCAACAGCGCCCAGAGCCCCCAGGAGGAGGCGGACTACCTGGGGCTCTTCACCGAGCAGCGGGTACGTGGCGTCCTCGTCACCCCCGCCGACGCCACCGGGCGCAACCTGGAGTCGTTCCGGCGGCACGGCATTCCGTTCGTCTACGTCGACCGCGAGGTGCCCAGCGCCGAGGGCTGCTCGGTGTCGGTGGACGACATCGAGGGCGGCGCGCTCGCCGCCCGCCACCTCCTCGACCAGGGGCACCGCGCGCTCGCGTACGTCAGCGGCCCGATGCACCTCGCCCAGTGCCGCGACCGCCGCACCGGCGCGCTGAACGCCCTGCGCGAGGAGGGGGTCGGCGAGGCCGCGCTGCGCCATGTGGAGGTGGAGCGGCTGGACGTGGCGGGCGGCCGGGACGCGGGGGCGCGGCTGCTGGGCATGTCGCCGTGTCCGACGGCGGTGTTCTGCGCGAACGACCTGCTGGCGCTGGGGGTGTTGCAGGCGCTGTACGCGGCGGGGGTGTCCGTCCCCGGCGAGATGGCGCTGGTGGGGTACGACGACATCGAGTTCGCGGCGGCCGCGGCGGTGCCCCTGACCTCGGTGCGCCGCCCCGCGTTCCGGATGGGACGTACGGCGGCCGAGCTGCTGATCGACGAGACGGGGGAGGCGGCCGACGCCCACCGCCACCGGCGGATCGTGCTGCGGCCCGAACTCGTGGTCCGCGGTTCGAGCCTGGCCCGGCTGCGCGGCTGAGGGGGCTAGCGGGCCGTGGCGAGTTCGGCGAGGACCTCGACGGCGCGGTCGATCTCGGCCTCGGTGTTGTAGTAGTGCGGCGAGAGCCGTACCAGCGGATGGACGCCCCGGTCCTCGGTGTCGAACTGGGTCTGCGCCGGATCGGTGGTGCTGACGTTGATGCCGCGCCCGGCGAGGGCGGCCGCGACATCGGCCGTCGCCATGGTGCCGACCTCGCAGGTGACGATCGCGCACCGCTGCCGACCGACGTCATAGGTGGTGATGCCGGGCACGGCGTCCAACTGGTCGCGCAGATGGGCGCCGAGGTCGAGGGTGCGTCGGCCGATCTCGTCCAGGCCGAGATCCAGGGCCTGCTGGACGGCGGTGCTCAGCCCCAGAACGTTGGAGTAGCCGACCTCCCATGTCTCGAAACGCCGCGCGCCGTCGTTCCAGGTGAAGCTGCGCTTGCCGTCCCAGGTGGCAGCGGCGACCTCGATCACGTGCGGCTCCAGGTATGCGTGTGCCTCGGGACGCACCCAGAGGAAGCCCGTGCCGCGCGGGCCGCGCAGGAATTTGCGGCCGGTGGCAGTGAGCATGTCGCAGCCGAGTTCGGCGACGTCCACGGGGAACTGGCCGACGGACTGGGTGGCGTCGAGAAGGAAGGGAACGCCGGCGGCGCGGGTGACGCGACCGATCTCGGCGGCCGGGTTGACCAGGCCGCCGCTGGTGGGGACGTGGGTGATGCCCACCAGCTTGGTGCGGTCGTCTATCAGGTTTGCCAGGGCGGTGGTGTCGAGCTGGCCGGACTCGTCGTTGGGGACGACGACGACCTCGGCTCCGGTGCGCTGGGCTGTCTGCAAGTAGGCCAGGACGCTGCTGCCGTACTCGGCCCGGCCTGTGAGTATGCGGTCGCCCGGCTTGAACGTCATGGAGTAGAACGCGGCGTTCCAGGCGTGGGTGGAGTTGTCGAACAGCGCGATCTCGTCCGCCCGGCCGCCCACCAGTCGGGCGATGTGCCCGTGGGTGGCGTCGATGCGGTCCCGTTCCTGGCCCGCGGCCTCGTAGCCGCCGATCGCGGCCTCCAGCTCCAGGTGGGACGTCACGGCCTTGAGCGTCTGCCGCGACAGCAGGCCCGCGCCCGCGTTGTTGAGGTGAATCCGGTTCGCGGTGCCCGGGGTGTCCTGGCGGAGCGCTTCGATGTCCATGCCCGTTTCCCATCTGTGCGGTGATGCTCCCCCCCCTCACGGTTCCAATGCGCTTTCCTTTAGTAAAGTGAACGTTTCTGGAGGAGACAGGCCATGAAAATTGATGGGTGGATGGAGGGAGGGCTGTGCACAATCTGCGCCGCCTGGTGGTGCTGCGGGAGCTGAAGCACCGTGGCACGCTGGCCGCTGTCGCCGCGGCCATGTCCTACAGCCCCTCGGCCGTCTCCCAGCAGCTGACGCTGCTGGAATCCGAAGTCGGCGCACCGCTACTGGAGCGGGAAGGCAGGGGGGTCCGCCTGACGCCGCAGGCGGAAATCCTCGTCGCCCGCACGGAGAAGGCCCTGCGGGAGCTGGAGCGCGCCGAGGCGGAGATCGCGGCCTCGCTGCGGGAAACTTCCGGGACGATCAAGGTTGCGGCCTTCCAGACCGCGATGCTCGCGCTGGTGCCCGTCGCGTTGGCCTGGCTGCGGGAGAACCATCCCCGGATAAGGGTGGAGGCCACGCAGGCCGAGCCCGACACCTCGCTGCCGGGGCTGCTCACCCGGGACTTCGACCTCGTGATCGACGAGACGTTCCCCGGGCACGCGCGGCCGGCCCGCGCCTCCGAGTTCGAGCACCACCCGCTGTGCGAGGACGCCATGCGGCTGGCCACACCCGCACCCGTGGCGTCGCTCGCTGATCTGGCCGAGTGCCCCTGGGTGATGGAACCCGTCGGCACGCCCGCCCGGGCATGGGCGACCGGCAGGTGTCACGCCGCCGGGTTCGAGCCGGACGTCGTCTACGTGTCCGCGGACATGCTGGTCCACGCACGGCTGGTCGAGGAGGGCCACGCGGTGGCCTTCCTGCCCGACATGCTGTGGTTCGATCGGACCCCCGGTCTCCTCCTCGTCGGCTCAGCAGGCCACACCCGCTCCGTGCTCGCGACCGTACGTGCCGGAGCCGGGGACCATCCCCTGATCCAGACCTTCCTCACCGCGATCCGCCACGCGATCGGCGAACTGGCCGCCCGTACCGGGTGACCGCCGCATGCCGGGGCGTCCACGAGCAAGGGCTGGGGTAGCTTGCACAAGATCATCCCGTGGCGGGCTTCCGGCGTATCCGGGGCATGCACCGATCCCCTCCGCGCACGCCATAGCATGGGTCCCGCGGCCGAGGTGGGTCGCGGGAAGTCGGAGGCCGAGGTCGTGGGACGCATGGTGGGGATCAAGGACGTCGCGCGGCAGGCGGGAGTGTCCGTCGGCACCGTCTCGAACGTGATCAACCGGCCGGAGATGGTCGCCGAGGCCACCCGCGACCGGGTGCAGGCCGCCATCGAGCGACTCGGCTACGTACGCAGCGAATCCGCGCGCCAGCTGCGCGCCGGGCGCAGCCGGATCATCTCGCTCCTGGTGCTCGACATGGCGAACCCCTTCTTCGTGGACGTGGCCAGCGGCGCCGAGCGCGCCGCGCGGGACGCGGGCCTCGGCGTCATGGTGTGCAACAGCGCGCAGAGCCCCGACGAGGAGGCCGACTACCTGGGGCTCTTCGCCGAGCACCGGGTGCGCGGCGTCCTGGTGACCCCCGCCGACGCCACCGGCGGCAACCTGGAGAACTTCCGCCGCCACGACATCCCCTTCGTCCTGGTCGACCGCGAGGTGCCCAGCACCGAGGGCTGCTCGGTGTCGGTGGACGACATCGAGGGCGGCGCGCTCGCCATCCGCCACTTGCTCGCCCAGGGACACAGCGGGCTGGTGTACGTCAGCGGCCCGATGCAGCTCCCGCAGTGCCAGGACCGCCGCGCCGGGGCGCTCGCCGCGCTCGCCGAGGAGGGCCTGCCGCCGGAGGCGCTGCTGCACATCGAGGCCGCCCGGCTGGACGTGGCCGCGGGCCGCGACGCCGGGGCCCGGCTGCTGGGCATCTCACCCCGGCCGACGGCGGTGTTCTGCGCGAACGACCTGCTGGCGCTGGGCGTCCTCCAGGCGCTCTTCGCGGCCGGGGTGTCGGTGCCGGGCGATGTGGCGCTGGTGGGGTACGACGACATCGAGTTCGCGGCGGCCGCGGCGGTGCCGCTGACCTCGGTGCGCCAGCCCGCGTTCCGGATGGGGCGTACGGCGGCCGAGCTGCTGATCGAGGAGACCGGCGAGGACGCGGACGCCCACCGCCACCAGCGGATCGTCCTCCAGCCGGAACTGGTCGTACGGGACTCGACGCTGGGGTCGAAGCCGGGCGCGTGAGCCGGGTCCTGTTCCCGGGCGCGCGCCCGGGACGGGCGGCCCCGCGCCGTACGGTGTCGGCCCCGCGCCGTACGCGTCGGCCGCGCGCGGTACGTGTCGGGCGCGTGCCGTACGCGTCGACCCCGCCCGGGCGCCCATGCCCGGCCTGCGGGCGGGTGGACGACGCTGCGTCGACGGACGGCGCGGGCGGTTCAGGGCCCGGCACCGGCCCGCCACGTCAGACGACAGCCGGGGCGGGGGCCGCGTCCAGCAGCGCCCGGATCTCGCGCACCGCGGCCCGGCCCGCCCGGTTCGCCCCGATCGTGCTGGCCGACGGCCCGTAGCCGACCAGATGCACGCGCGGATCCCGGACGGCCCGGGTCCCCTCGACGGCGATCCCGCCGCCCGGCTCGCGCAGCCGCAGCGGGGCGAGATGGTCGATCGCGGCACGGAAACCGGTGGCCCACAGGATGACGTCCGCCGCCACCGTGCTGCCGTCCGCCCAGCTCACCCCGGACGGAGTGACCCGGTCGAACATCGGCAGCCGGTCCAGCACACCGCGCGCCCGGGCCCGCTCCATCGCCTCCGTCATGGGCAGGCCGGTCACCGACACCACGCTCTGCGGCGGCAGCCCCCGCCGTACCCGCTCCTCCACCAGCGACACCGCGGCCCGCCCCTGGTCCTCGCCGAACGGCCCGGCGCGGAAGACCGGCGGGCGGCGGGTGACCCAGGTGGTCGCGGCCGCCACCTCGGCGATCTCCAGCAGATGCTGCACCCCGGACGTCCCGCCCCCGACGACGATCACCCGCCGCCCGGCGAACGCCTCAGGGCCCGGGTACTGCGCGGTGTGCAGCTGCCGCCCCCGGAAGGTCTCCTGACCGGGGTAGCGCGGCCAGAAGGGGCGGTCCCAGGTGCCGGTGGCGTTGATCAGCGCGCGGGCGGACCACGCCCCGGCCGAGGTCTCCACCCCTAGCCTGCCGTCGTCGCCGGTGTCCCGTACGGCGGTGACGTGCACGGGCCGGACGACCCGCAGGTCGAAGGCGCGCTCGTAGCGTGCGAAGTACGCCGGGATCACCTCGGACGACGGCCGCTCGGCAGGGGCGTCGTCGCCGGTCAGCCGCATCCCGGGCAGGTCGTACATCCCGTGCACCTTGCCGTACGTCAGCGACGGCCACCGGAACTGCCACGCCCCGCCGGGCGCGGGGGAGTGGTCGAGCACCACGAATCCGGTGCCCGGCTCGTACCCGGCCCTCCGTAGGTGATACGCGCCGGACAGCCCCGCTTGCCCGGCGCCCACGACCACGACGTCCACCTTGTTCATGCTTCTGCCAACTCTCCTCCGGCGCCGGATCTTCCCGGTCTGGGGCGGTAAGGTCCAACTCCTGCTGACAGAAGGGGGATTGCTGTGAGGTTCCATCGCGGGCGGTGGTCGGTCGCCGCACTGCTGGTGACGGTGGTCGTGGCGGGCTGCGGGGCCGGTGTCACGACCGGGTCATCCGGGGAGAAGCGGGGCGTGCCGCAGGTCAAGGAGGCGGACGACCTGCCCGCGCTGCCCATGGACCGGTACCGGCTCGGTGAGCGGGCCGCGAAGGACTTCGACGCGGCGCGGGATCGCCTCGCCCAGCGCTGCATGGTGGGGCTGGGCTTCACCGACTTCCCCCTGGACCCGAAACCCCCGAAGAGTTCCGGAGGGGCGTCGTCGCTCCTGACGCTCCGCGTGAGGGAGACGCCGCTCGGCCCGCTCGACCTCGACCGGGCGAAACGGTGGGGCTACGGCTGGGCCCCGAAGACGAACCCACTGGGCGTGCCCGGGCCGAAGGGCCGCGCCATGACGGACCAGGAGTTCGCGGCCCTGTACGGCCTGTCCTCCGGCTCCGGCGCCCCCAAGGGCGGCTGCTCCGGATGGGGGGACACGCGGCTGCTCAAGGGCGTGGCGGACTCCAACCGCATGTGGACGTATCCGGATCGGCGCGTGAAACGGCTGGAGGCGGCGGTGGCCAAGGACCACCGTATCCGGAAGGCGTTCGCCACCTGGTCGGACTGTGTCGTGGACAAGGGGATCAAGCGATACGGGAACCCGGAGGCCGCGCGGGAGGACAAGGCCTGGGACACCGGCCGCGACGGCAACACCACCCACACCAAGCGGGAAGTGGCCACCGCCGTCGCGGACATCGAGTGCAAGCGGAAGCACAACACCCTCGGGGTGTGGTGGTCCGTGATGAAGGAGCGTCAGCGGACCGACATCGCCCGGCACAAGGCCGCGTACGAAGCGGTCCGACGGGACCTGGACACCCTGCGGGCCAACGTACGCTCGGCCGCCGACTAGGGCCTGTCCGGCGGATCGGATACTGCCGGACAGGCCCGGGACTGCGATCAGTCGCACCGGCCGCACAGGTATCCACGCCGCACAGCGGATCGAGACGTGGCCACCCCCGGCACAGGCGCCCACCGGCCGCGGTGTGCCCGGTGCGGCGGCGGACCGTACGGCGACTGCCAGGCCGGCCGCTGGGTTCGCGCGAGGAGCCAGGCGCTGAGGAGCTTGTGGTTCGCAGTGACGCGGAATGTGCCGTTCACTCGGAAGTGCTCGGACGCGCACGTGTGGCATCGGCGGAGACCGATCGGCAGGCAGATGGGCACGACCGCCCAGTTTTTGGACACAGAGTTACACCGGTTCCAGTGAGAAGACCGCAGCGAAAAGGAGCACGGCGCACATGTGCGACGCGCGACGGATCAGCGCTTGGGGGTGCTCACTTGGTGTACAACGGCGTGTCCTTGGCAGGGTGACTGTGGGCGGGAGCACGGTAACGGCACACGGGGGCGCGGTTCCACAGATTTTCGGGCGGGTGGCGATGCCTGGCGGTGGGCGCCCGCACCACCCTCTGCGGATCAGACCCCCTCGGGTCGGCCAAGAGGTACCGCACTTCACAGCCGGGGTGATCCAGGCGACGGCCCTGGTGCTGCGCCGCGGAAGTTCCGCCGATGAGTTTCCGGTGGCTGTGCGGTCTACCCGTCGACGAAGGGAGCGCACCATGCGCAAGATCATCGTTTGCACGTTCCTGACGCTGGATGGCGTCATGCAGGCGCCGGGCGGTCCGGACGAGGACACTCAGAGCGGCTTCGAGCACGGCGGCTGGCAGAAGCCGGTGGCCGACGACGAGGTCGGCACGGCCATCGCCGGTTGGTACGAGTCCTCCGACGCGATGCTGCTCGGCCGCAAGACGTACGAGATCTTCGCGTCGTACTGGCCGACCGCCGATCCCGACAACCCGTTCACCCATCGGATGAACAGCATGCACAAGTACGTGGCGTCTCGGACCCTGACATCCGTCGAGTGGCAGAACTCCACGCTGCTGGAGGGCGACATCGTCGATGCCGTACGCAAGCTGAAAGCGTCCGACGGCGGCAACATCAACGTCGTGGGCAGTGGCGACCTCGCCCAGACCCTCATGCGGCACGGCCTCGTCGACGAGTACCGGCTGACCATCCATCCGGTGATCATCGGCACCGGCAAGCGGCTGTTCGCCGACGGAGCGATCCCCACTGCGCTGGAGCCGGTCAGTGTCTCGACGACGAAGGGCGGCACCATCGTCGGCGTCTACCGGCCGAACGGTAAGCCCAGCTACGACAGCTACTAGGCGGCATCGTTTGGATCACGGCTGCTGGCCTTCGCGTCCCTGATGGAGGACAACGCCGAACAGTACGTGGCGGCCGAGCAGGCTGGCACGGGGGAAGCCCAGGTCGGAGACGGTCGGTGAGGTTTGCCGGGGCATCGATCTCGTGCGCTTCTACGCGGGAGCGAGCCGGAGCGATCTGACGCCGGGTAGCGGGCACCGGTTGCCGAGCCGGGAGAGCTGGGTGCGCCGGGCTCAGCGCTTGAGCAGGAAGGTGAAGTCGCCGGAGTGTTTGACGCTTAGCCGCACGGCCGAGACGCCAGGCTCCGTCCCAGTCGAGGGCGATGCGGTTACGGCGCCGCACGACCGGATCCTGCAGCAACTCGGCTGCCAGACCGTGGTCGTTGTCGTGCATCCGCTCCAGCAGATCAGGCCGTACGGAGCGGACGTTCATGCGCTCCAGGACCGTGAGGTCCGGAAGCGCACCTGTGGCAACGGCGGAGAACGATGGGCAGGCAGGTGGGTGTGAGCACCCAGTTGGTGAGCAAAGAAGTACACCGGTTTCAGTGAGAAAGTCCGCAGCAAGAACCAGCACGGCGCGCAGTGCGCGACGCGCGACGGGGCCATGCCACCGGTTTTCGGGCGTCTCGCCCAACGACTGCTGCCGCCGCCACCGCGTCAACTCGGGCTGTCCATATATTCGTTTGCCGTAGGCGAGCCAAGTCGGATAGGAAGCACGCATGTTAAAGGGCGGCAAGATCGGGCTGAGGGCCCGGCACGAGGACGACATCCCCACTCTGCGGACCGAGCTCTACGACGACGTGGTCAACTCCGCGCGGGCCGAGGCCGGGCCGTGGCGGCCGATCTCACCCGGTTCGAAGGACTCGCGGCTCGTGGTGGACGACACGGCGCAAGGCAGCGTCGCGTTCTCCGTGGTGGAGCTGGAAGGAGGCGCCCTGGTCGGCACCGCGACGCTGTGGAGCATCGACAACCACCACCGGTCCGCCCACATCGGACTCGGGCTACTGCCGGCGGCACGCGGCAAGGGCTACGGCACGGACGTGGTCGCGACGCTCTGCTACTACGGTTTCGTGGTCCGCGGCCTGCAGCGGCTGCAGATCGAGACACTGGCGGACAATCACGCCATGCTGCGCTCCGCCGAACGCAACGGCTTCATCCGCGAGGGCGTACTGCGCTCCTCGGCGTGGGTGCTGGGCGAGTTCTTGGACGAGGTACTCCTCGGGCTCCTCGTTCAGGACTGGAAACCGGTCTCGGGGAACAACGGCACAGCCATTAACGCTAAGGAATGATCTTGGCCAGTAGGGGCCCCGCCGCGTGACGGGCGCGAATCGAGCCGTTGCTCCCGGACCGGACGCCGAAGCGCCCGACCACGCCACCGGCCGGTCACGCGGCGGACTGACCACGAAGATCCACCTCGCAGCGGATGCCCGGTGCCGCCCCCTCGCGTTCGTGCTCACTGCCGGACAGGCCGGTGATGCCCCTGGCCTTCCCTCACGTCATGGCCCGCCTCCGGGTTCCCCGACGGCGTGGCCGTCCGCGCACCAGGCCGGACATGGTCCTGGCGGACAAGGCCCACTCATTCCGCGGCATCCGCGACCACGTGCGCAAGCGCGGCATCCGGGCAGTGATCCCGGTCCCGGCCGACCAACGTGGCCACCGGCTGCGACGGGGGCAGCCGAGGCGGCAGGCCCCCGGCCTTCGACCGCGAGGCCTACAAGCAGCGCAACATCGTCGAGCGAACCTCGCCGGACTCCACATCGCTGGCATCTTCCTCTGGTCCGCCCGGTGATCCAAACGAAAGCCCCTAGGCCGGGATGGATGCCGACAGCGTGATCACCTCGGCCGGTTCGGTGGTACCTTCCAGGACATCTGTCCGACAAGAGACATGGGGGGCGAAATGCCTGCGTATGTCATTTCCGAGGTCGAGGTGCTCGACGAGTCGCGCGCCGCTGCCTACCGAGAGCTGGCCACTGCCTCGATCGCCCAGTACGGCGGCCGCTTCCTCGCCCGGGGCCGCCGTCCGGACGCGGTGGAGGGGGAGTGGCCGGAGGAGCGCAGGATGGTGATCCTGGAGTTCCCCTCCATGGCCGAGGCCCGCCGCTGGTACGCGTCGCCCGAGTACGCCGAGGCGCTGGAGATCCGCGAGGACGCCCTGGACCGCAGGCTGATGTTCGTCGAGGGAGGGTCCTGACCACATGGGTGGTCCTGACCACATGGGTGGTCCTGACCCCAACGGCGGGCCCGGCCACGGACGTTCGTACGGCCTACCGGCCCCCGGCGACCAGCAGCGGGGCGCCGCCCGGGGCCGGGGTGTCCGCCACCAGGCCGCGCGAGGCCAGTTCCGGTGTCA
Source organism: Streptomyces sp. NPDC059850 (assembly GCF_042731515.1). NCBI lineage: Bacteria > Bacillati > Actinomycetota > Actinomycetes > Kitasatosporales > Streptomycetaceae > Streptomyces > Streptomyces sp. NPDC059850. Next base: position 132,820 of record NZ_JBHWJI010000004.1, on the reverse strand, counting down.
CGCCCTCGCCGAACCAGTACGCCTCCTCCAGGTGCGGGTAGCCGGAGAGGATGAAGTGCTCGACGCCCAGGGCGTGGTACTCCTCGATCCGGTCGGCCACCTCCGCGTGGCTGCCCACCAGGGCCGTGCCCGCGCCGCCGCGCACCAGCCCGATCCCCGCCCACAGGTTGGGCGAGATCTCCAGCTTGTCGCGCGAACCGCCGTGCAGGGCCAGCATCCGCTGCTGGCCGACCGACTCGCTGCGCCCCAGGGCCTGTTGGGCCCCGGCGACTGCCTGCGGGTCGAGATCGTCCAGCAGCCGGTCGGCGACGGCCCACGCCTCGCGCGAGGAGTCACGCGCGATGGTGTGCAGCCGGATGCCGAACCGGACCTCCCGGCCCTCCCGCTCCGCGAGCCCCCGGATCCAGTCGATCTTCTCCTTGACCTGGGCGGGCGGTTCGCCCCAGGTCAGATAGACATCCGTGTGCCGGGCGGCGACCGGCCCGGCGGCCGGGGAGGAGCCGCCGAAGAAGATCTGCGGCAGGGGGTCCGGCGGTACGGCGGTCAGTCCGCCCGCGATCTGGTAGTGCTCGCCGTCGAAGTCGTAGGGCTTGCCGCCCCACACCCCCCGTACGACCTCCAGGAACTCCGCCGTGCGGGCGTATCGCTGGTCATGGTCGAGATGGTCGCCGAAGTGCCGCTGCTCGGCGGAGTCACCGCCGGTGACGATGTTGAGCAGCAGCCGCCCCCGGGTGATCCGCTGGTACGTCGCCGCCATCTGCGCGGCCAGCACCGGTGAGATCAGTCCCGGCCGGAAGGCCACCAGGAACTTCAGCCGCTCGGTGTGCTGGGCGAGTGCGGCCGTCGTCAGCCAGGCGTCCTCGCACCAGGTGCCGGTCGGGGTCAGCACCGCCTCGAACCCCAGGTGTTCGGCGGCCTTGGCGATCTGCGTGAGGTAGTCGATGTCCGGTGTCCGGACGCCCCTCACCGGCGTGATGCGCGAACGGTCACCGCCGGTGTAGGCGTGCCGGTCGACGAGGCTGCGCCCGTCTCCGCCCGTGGGCAGGAACCAGTGGAGATGGGCGGACATCAGGAGCCCTTCGGGAAGGTGCGCGGCGCGGTGCTGGACGGCGGCAGACCGCCGTTGAAGCGGGTGTCCACGTAGTCCGAGAAGTTGAAGCGGCGCGGGGTGAGCTTCAGCTTGGCGAACGTGTCCGCGATCTGCTGCTCGGAGGCGATGGCGGGCTTGTCGACGGCGGTGTACACGCGGGTGCCGTTGGTCCGCTTCACGGAGTCCAGCGCCACGTCGTATGGCAGCCCGGTCTCCTTGCCCCACACCTTGGCCCACGCCTCGGGGTGCTTGTAGACCCAGTTCTGGGCCCGGCGCAGCCGCTCCAGGTAGTCCTTGATGACCTTCGTCTTCTTCTTGTCGTCGAGGGAGGCCGGGTTGGCGACCTGGAAGTTGAGGCCGTTGGTCACCCCCTTGCCGGTGGTGATGGCCCGCGCGTCCGCCTGGCGCTCCGCCTGTGCGGTGTACGGGTCCCAGATGGCCCAGGCGTCCACCTTGCCGCCCTTGAAGGCCGCCAGCGCGTCGGCGGGCTGCAGGAAACTGACCTTGACGTCCTTGATCGAGAGCCCGGCCTTCGCGAGCGAGGCGACGAGCTGGTAGTGGGCCGAACTGCCCTGCGCCACCGCCACGTTCTTGCCCTTGAGATCGGCGGTCTTCTTCAGCGGCGAGCCCTTCTTCACCACGATCGCCTCGCCGTCGGCCGTGCCGTGCTTGGCGCCCACGATCTTGATCTTGGACTTGGCGGCTGCGGCGAAGACGGGCGGGGTGTTGCCGACGCCGCCGATGTCCACGGCCTTGGCGCTGACGGCTTCCAGGATCGGCGGGCCGGAGGTGAACGTCGACCACTTGATCTTGTACGGGAGGTTCTCCAGCTCACCGGCGGCGCGCAGCACCGCCTCGTCATTGCCCTTCTGGTCGCCGACGTTGAGCGTCACATCGCCCTTGCCGTCGACGTGGCCGCCGGAGCCGGAGGACGCGTTCTGGGTGTTCGAGCTGACGCATGCGGACAGCGGCAGAGCGAGGGAGATGAGCAGGGCCGGGAGGATTCGCCGTCTCATGTCAGCGGGGTTCCGTTCGTGAGGGTCGTACAAGAGGGGACGGGGGGTGAGGGGTGGTGACGCGACTGGTTACGCGACCTTCTCCACCTCGGCGGTCTCGGGCGCGTCCACGCCCAGCCGGTCCAGCAGTTCGGCGCGCAGGTCCGTGAGGTACGGATCGCCGATGTCACGCGGCCGGTCCCGGTTCACCCGGACCTCGTGCGCGATGACACCGCCGTCCATCACCAGCACCCGGTCGGCGAGCAGCAACGCCTCCTCGACGTCGTGCGTCACCAGCAGCACCGCGCAGCCGCGCCGCTGCCACAACTCGGCGACCAGCCGCTGTGCGGTGATCCGGGTCAGCGCGTCCAGCGCGCCGAACGGCTCGTCGAGCAGCAGCAGATCGGGTTCGCGCACCAGCGCCCGGGCCAGCGAGGCGCGCTGCGCCTCGCCGCCGGACAGGGTCTTGGGCCATGCGTCGGTCCGGTGGCCGAGCCCGACCTCCTCCAGCGCCTTCTCGGCGACCTCCCGCCCCGGGCGGCCGGGAAGTCCGAGCAGCACATTGCGCCACACCTTCTTCCACGGCATCAGCCGGGGCGCCTGGAAGGCGACGGCCTTGCGGCGCGGCACCAGCACCTCGCCCTCGATCTCCCGGTCGAGCCCGGCCAGTACGCGCAGCAGCGTCGACTTGCCGCAGCCGCTGCGGCCGAGCAGTGCCACGAACTCGCCCTGCTGGATGGTCAGTTCGAGGTTGTCGATGACGGCGCGGCCGTCGAAGGAGCGGGTGAGTGAGCCGACCCGTACGGCGTCATCAGCCGTTTCGACGTGTGTCACTTGCCGGTGAAGGTCGGTCGCCATTGCAGCAGCAGCCTCTCCAGAGTGCGGACGATGAAATCGGCGAGCAGGCCGAGGGCGGCGTAGACGATCAGGCAGACCACGATCACATCGGTCTGGAAGAACTCCCGCGCGCGGTTGAGCAGGAAGCCGATCCCGTCGTCCGCGTTGATCGTCTCGCCGAAGACCAGCGCCAGCCAGGCGGTGGCCAGCGAGTACCGCAGCCCGGTCATGGCCCCGGGCAGCGCCCCGGGCAGTACGACATGGCGGATCAGCCCCCAGCGCCCGAGTCCCAGCGCGTTTCCGGCCTCGATGAGCTGCGCGTCCACGCCGCGGATGCCCGCGTACACGTTCAGATACAGATGGAACGCGACACCGAGCGCGATGAGCGCGATCTTCGGCGCCTCGCCGATGCCCATCCAGATGATGAACAGGGGGATCATCCCGACCCAGGGGATGCTGCGCAGCATCTGCACGGTCGCGTCGACCAGGTCCTCACCGAGCCGCGAAAGACCGGAGACCAGCGCCAGCCCGACCCCGACGATCCCGCCGATGACCAGCCCGTTCAGCACCCGCTGCACCGACACCAGCATGGCGTGCGGCAGCGTGCCGTCCCGGAGCAGACCGGAGGCGGTACCGGCGATGGTGCCGGGCGCGGCGAGCATGTCGGCGGGCAGCACACCGGTCGCGCTGCACACCTGCCAGAGCACCAGCAGAAGAAGAGGACCGGTCGTGCGGCGCAGCCAACGGGGTACGGTGCGGCGGCGCGCGGACAGGGGCACGACCGGTTCGAGAAGAACCGGGGACACGGGGACTCCAGGGAGGGGATACGCCTCGGCGCCCGCACGGCATGACGTGTTCAGCGGTCAGCGCGGTACGGCGAGAACGAGAAGGAGGGGGAGGTACGCGAAAAAGTCAGCAGGCGCCGGGACACGTGGCGGACGCCACCCGCAGCAGGTCGATATGACCGCGCGTGGTGAGCAGGGCTGACGTAGGCATGTCCTCGAAGCTAGCGACGACGTCCGGCACAGGTCAACGGCGTCTTGCCCCTCGGACCTTTGTTGCGGGAGTTTTAAAGCGAGCACGTACGAGGATGGAGTCATGGCTACTTTCCGCACCCACACACTCGACATCACCACCGGCGGCACCGAGACCGTCGCCGACCTCACCGCCGACTGCGAGGCGTATCTGCGCGAGGTGGCGCGGGGCGCCGATGGCCTGCTCAACGTCTTCGTCCCGCACGCCACCGCCGGTATCGCGATCCTGGAAACGGGCGCGGGCAGCGACACCGACCTCCTCGCCGCCCTCCGCGACCTGCTCCCCGCCGACGACCGCTGGCGCCACCGCCACGGCTCCCCGGGCCACGGCCGCGACCACGTCCTCCCGGCCATCGTCCCGCCCCACGCCACCCTCCCGGTCATCGGCGGCAGCCTGGCGCTCGGCACGTGGCAGTCGGTGTGCCTGGTCGACACCAACCGCGACAACCCGCGCCGTCAGGTCAGGCTGTCGTTCCTCGGCTGATATCTTGCGGCGCCCGCGCGAGGCGTCCTTCCCGCCTGAGCGGGAGTGATAATCCGCTTCTGGCGCGCACCGCATTTGTTTAGCCTGCAGGCGGAATGGAGCTTGGAATAGTACCTGAGCCACCCCCAGTCGTCTTGAGGTACGGAGCGTCGGAAAGCGCCCTCGCCACCGTCCCTGTCAGCGTCCGCGACCGCCGGGAACAGCGACTGGACTACTACCCGCGCAAGCACCTTGCGGCGCTGACAGACGCTGCTGCTCGTGCCGATCTTCTCAGCGGCGCCCACAGTCTGTGGTACGAGTACGTTTGCCTACGGCTTCACCAGGCGCCGGCGGCGTTCACCACGGAGGAGCGGGAGAAGGCTGTCGCCGACCTCCGGGTGCTGGTCACAGCCCACTTCCGGTGTGTCGGCATGTGGGCTTCACTGGATGACCCCAGCAGCGAGATCTTCGCGGAGCCGTACGATTCTGACGGTTTCTACTTGACGATCCAAGCGCCGGAACCCGGCGATGACGACGATGGTGGTAACCAAGCGCTACGACTCGTGATCGGTACGGAGGTTGGCGGACGCCAGCCTGGACAACCCCCACCGCAAGGTCCGGCTGAGCTTTCTGGGCTGATTGCCGGGTTGCGCTGGGGGTTCCGGGGCTCCTGCGCCGGTTTCCGGTGGGTCAGCAGGTGGAGTTGGTCTGGGTGAGGAGGCCGAGGCGCCATGGGAGGGTGTTGTAGTCACCGCTGGCGTTCGGGTTCATGCCCTGGTAGAGGTACTGGAGCTGGCACGGGTCGACGGTGAGCGTCTGGTCGGTTCCGGCGCGGATCAGCTCGCCGTGGCTGACGTCCTTGGTCCAGGCGCCTGCGGGGAAGGTGGTGTTGTTGGCCCGGGCGAAGGGGTTGCTCTCGGAGGCGGCCAGCGGGGTCCACGAGCCCGCGATGCTGCCGGAGGTCCAGGAGCGGAAGTAGCGTTTGCCGTCCGATCCGATCGCCTCGACGATCAGCAGGTATTGATTGCTGCCCTGCACCTTGTAGACGTTGCTCGCTTCGAACAGGGCGTATTTGTTGGAGTCCTGGGCCGCGATGACGGTGTTGGTGAACCCGTTCGGGAACTGGGCCAGGGTGGTCTGCGAGCGGTACAGGTGACCGTTGTCGTCGGAGGAGAACAGGTAGCAGTTGGCGCTGTCACAGATCACCCACATGTCCACCCAGTAGCCGTTGCCGATGTTCTGCTTGATGATGTCCGGCATCGAGGAGTAGAAGTGGCGCGGGGCGCTCCAGCCGTTCGGGTTGCTGATGTCGCTGTTGGTCGAGTACGAGGCGTTCCCGGTCTGGTACACCAGGTACCACGTGTTCTTGGGGGCGAAGAAGAACACCTGCGGCGCGGCCCGGTAGCCGGTTCCGATGCCGCTGCGGTCCAGGTAGTGATGGGTGGCCGAGGCCGCCTGGGACCAGTCGGTGAAGCTCAGGTAGACCAGGTTGTAGCCGGAGGCGCTGGCGACGCTGGCGAACACGTGCCACTTGCCGTTGTGGCGGACCACCGTCGGGTCCTTGAGCCCGGCGATGTTGTGGGTGGCGTCCGGCTTCGGGGACATCAGGATGCCGCTGGAGTTCCAGCGGAAGGTGGAGGGCAGTGCGGACGCGTTCTTGGGCGTGGTTTCGGGTGTGGTCTTGGGTGTGGCCTTGGCCGCCGGGGTGCCGCCCATCGCGGTGAGCGTGGCGTTGTAGGCGGGCTTCTTGTTGCCGTTGTTGTCGAAGAGCAGCGGGTTCTCCCCGGCGCGCCAGGAGTCGCGGTCCCGGATGCCCCAGACGGTGATGCCGTTGCAGCGCGGGACGTTCATGCAGGCCTTGACGGTGTTCGCGTACGCGGTCGTCGGCGCCTGCGCGATGTCCAGCTCGGTGATCTGCACGTCCACGCCGAGGGCGGCGAAGCTGGACAGAGTGGTCTGGAAGCTGGACGGCGGGCCACCGGTGCCGAAGTGGGCCTGGAGGCCGACGCAGTCGATGGGCACCCCGCGCGCCTTGAAGTCGCGCACCATGCGGTAGACGGCCTGGGTCTTCGCGGCGTTCCAGTCCTCGATGTTGTAGTCGTTGTAGCAGAGCTTGGCAGCCGGGTCGGCCGACCGTGCGGCGCGGAAGGCCTCCTCGATGAAGCCGTTGCCCAGCACGTTCTGGAACACCGAGGGGCGGTGCTGGCCGCTGCCGCCGTCGGCGAACGCCTCGTTCACCACGTCCCACGCGTAGATCTTGCCCTTGTAGTGGGCCATCGTGGTGGTGATGTGGTTCTTCATCACGCTGCGCAGGGTGGTGGCGTCGCCGATGGAGCTGACCCAGCTGGGCAGCTGGGAGTGCCAGACCAGGGTGTGTCCCCGTAATCGCTGTCCGCGCGAGGTGGCGTGGTTGACGATCTGGTCGGCGGGAGCGAAGTTGAACGAGCCGCGGGAGCGCTCGATCGTGTCCCACTTCATCTCGTTCTCCGGGGTGACCATGTTGAATTCCCGGCCCAGGATCCCCGTGTACGTGGCGTCCCCGAGCTTGCCCGCGGCCACGGCGGCCCCGAAGTACCGCCCGGACTGGGCCGCTTGGGCGCCCAGGGTGGAGGCCTTGGCGGAGCCGGTCGCGGTCGGGGTCTTGGCGGAGCCGGTCGCGGTCGGGGTCTTGGCGGATCCGGGCGCCGTCCGGTCCTGAACGGGGCCGGTCGCCGCACCGGCGGTCCCGGCCATCGTCATGACGGTGGCGGCCAGGAGCCCGAGCCCGAGTGCCGTCACGCGGCGTCGGCCGTGCCGTTGTGGAAGAGCCATGTCTCTCCTTTGAGGATGGCGTGTGGTCACGCTATGGGAGCGCTCCCATAGCGTGACATGAACACGACCTTCCCGGAAGTGTCCCGGCGCCCTCCGCGTCGGCCCGACCGCCTGTATCGGCGTCGGGTCAGCGTCGGGTCAGTGCTGGAGCGCGACTTTGAAGATCACGATGACCAAGCCGAGGAGCAGATTGGCCGCACCGGCGATCAGGACCAGACGGCGCGGGGCGCCGACACGGACGGCGGCCAGCGCTGCCCAGCCGACCTGCCCCGCCAGCGCGACACCGAGCGCCAGCCATGCCGCGCCCTCGACGCCCAGCCCGAAGAGCGGGCTGATCGCCACGGCGACGGCTGGCGGAACAGCCGCTTCGAGGATGGGCCGCTCGTCGGCGCACACGCGGCGAACCGTCGCCCGGCTTCCGGGCTCCTGCGCCATCCGGACGCCGAAGAGGCGGGAGAAGACGTGCGCGGCCCAGAACACCACACCGGTACACAGCAGGAGCAGTACGAGTTCCAGCCGTGGATACGAGCCGAGTGTGCCGACACCGGCCACCACGGAGGCGGCGAGCAGCGAGCCGTACACCGCGCCGCTGTAGTCGACGCGTGCGGCACCGGTCGGCGGCCTGCTCCGCGCGTCATGCGCAGGGGGCTGGTGGGTCACACCCCCCAGGGTCGCCGAGCGGGCCGCGCCCCGCATGGGCGCGGCCCGGCGCCGGACCGGTGCCTCCTTCCGGGGCCCGAAAAAAATGGGGGCCCGGAAGGAGGGCGGCCTACGCCGCCTGGCGGATGAGGTCGGCCGCCTTCTCCGCGATGGCGATCGTCGCGGGGTTCGTGTTGACGGAGACGATCGTCGGCATGACCGACGCGTCCACCACCCGCAGCCCCTCAAGGCCGTGCACGGTCAGATCCGGGGCGACCACGGCGTCCTCGCCGACCCCCATCGCGCAGCTGCCCACGGGGTGGTAGTACGTGCCGGTGCCGCGCGCCAGGAAGGCGCGCAGCCCCGCCTCGTCCTTGACGTCGTCCCCGGCGAGCACCTCGCGCGAGCGCCACGCCGCGAAGGGGCCCGCGGCCGCGATGTCCCGCGCCACCTCGATGCCGTGGAGCATGCGCCGGACGTCCGACTCCTCGCCGAGGTAGTTCGGATCGATCAGCGGCGGCGTCTTTGGGTCGGCGTCGGCGATGCGTACCGAGCCCCGGCTCTCGGGCACGGTCGCCACTCCGAGGGTGAAGCTGTTCTGCGGTGCCTCCATGCCCGGTGGGTGGAACGGCACATGAATGAACATCAGCTGCATGTCGGGGCCCTCGGCGGACGCGTCGCTGCGCCACAGCATCGAGGTCTCGGCGTGGTTGGTGAGTCCGTCCGGCACCGGCCTGCTCGCCTCGTAGACGACCCCGCACAGCGGATGGTCGTGCAGATTGCGCCCCACACCGGGCAGGTCGTGGCGGACGTCCACCCCGGCCCGCCGCAGTTCGTCGGCCGGTCCGATGCCCGACAGCAGAAGCAGCCGGGGCGAGTCGACGGCGCCGGAGCTGAGGATCACCTCGCCACGGGCGTGCGCGGTGACCGGCTCACCGCCCCGCCGGAACTCCACGCCCGTACACCGGTTGCCCTCGACGAGCAGCCGGTGCGCGCGCGAGTCGGTGGACACCGTCAGGTTCGGCCGCTGCGCGCTGACCGGGTGCAGATAGGCGGTGGCGGTGCCCTGCCGCTCGCCGTCCGCGATGCTCAGGTCGTGCCATCCGGCGCCCTCCTGGTCGGCGCCGTTGAAGTCGTCGGTCGTCGGGTGCCCGGCCGACGCGGCGGCATCGACGAAGACCTGCGAGAGCGGGTTGCCGTCCCGCGCCTGCGCCGGACGCATCGGGCCGCTGTCGCCGCGGAACTCCGGGTCCTTACCGGTGACGGTCTCCATCCGCCGGAAGTACGGCAGGAGCGCGTCGTACCCCCATCCCGCGCAACCGGCCGCCGCCCAGCGGTCGAAGTCGTTGCGGTGTCCGCGCAGGAACACCATCGCGTTGATGGCGCTCGAACCGCCCAGCGTCCGGCCCCGGGGCCACGGCTGCGCCAGGCCGCCCGTACCGGCCTGCGGCACGGTGGTGTACGCGTAGTCGACCTCCGTACCCCACAGCGCGGGCCAGGCGGGTGGCACGGCCAGCTCCGCCTTGGTGTCCGCCGCCCCGGCTTCCAGGAGGAGGACCGTTCTCTCCGGGTCTTCGGACAGCCGCGCCGCGAGCACGCAACCGGCCGAACCGGCCCCGACGATGATGTAGTCGTACTCCTCGTGGCCGAACTTCTCGGACAAATGTCCGCCCTTCGCTTGCCGGTGTGCGGTGTCATCCAAAATGATCTTGTCAGTCGGTCAGGGTTCGTGGCCAGTCACACGCGACGCCGAGTGGGGCGGGGCGGCGAACCATTCGACCGCCCCGCTCGTCTCCATGGGCGATGTGGCGTCTCGGTCAGAGACGCCTCGGGGTGACATCGGCCGTATAGATGTCTACGGAAAGGCTCCTGAAAGCGTGTCAGAGGGCTACAGGAACAGAACCATCCGCTGGATCGCCGGGGCCGCCGTGGTGGCGGCCGTCGTCGGGGTCACGGGCTGCTCCAAGGAGGCGGAATCGGACTCCGGCACCGTGGAGAAGAAGCCGGTGGCGAGCAACTCGACCGGCGCCGGGGCGGAGAAGAAGGGGGAGGGGTCGGCGGATTCGCAGGCCTCGGAGCCCCGCCAGACCACGGCCGAGGAGGCGGTGGCCACGTGGGTCACCGCGGTCGTGCAGAAGAAGCCGAAGGAAGGGTGTCTGGTGATGGCGGCCCCGGCCCAGGGGTCGTCGCCCGCGCAGGTCGGCACCCCGGAGAGGTGTAGCGGTAACGCGCCCGAGGTGCGGCAGATGCGCGAGAGCGTCACAAGGTTCCATGAGTCGTTCACGCCCAAGCAGTCCCCGGGCGAGCCGAAGGTGGAGGTCGCCAAGACCCCGGCCACCGGGGACAAGGCGACGATTCCCGCCGACAAGATCACCATCGACGGGCAGACGCTCGACAAGGTCATCGTGTCCAACTCCACCGGGGTGAAGCCGGGGCAGCTGGATGTGAAGGTGGAGTCCACCAAGATCAAGGACGCCTGGTATGTGACCAACCTCGATTTCAACCTCGGCTGATGCCGTGACCGGGCCTCTCCGGCCACCTGCCGCAGGTGGCCGGAGAGGCCTTCGCCCGGCGGGCGGCCACGTGGCGGGTCAGCCCGCCGGGCGGGGCTCGCCCCGGTAGGTGCCGAAGGACCACTTGTTGCCCTCGGGGTCGGCGATCGCGAACTCGCGGCTGCCGTACGGCTGGTCCGCGATCTCCCGGATGACCTTCACCCCCGCCGCGCTCAGCCGCTGATACAGGTTGTCGACGTGGTCGGTGACCACGTAGGCGCCGAAGGTGCCCGGCCGCAGACACCAATCCGCGCTGTCCGGTTTGTGGGAGCCGAGCATGATGGCGCCGCCCTCGGGCCAGTCGAGCTGGGCGTGTGCCACCCGGTCGCCGTCCTCGTACACGGCGGTGCGCAGGAAGCCGACCGTGCCGACGAGGAAGTCGATCAGGGCGGGCGCGTCATGGGCCTGGAGGGTCGGCCAGACGCTCGGGGCACGCTGCTGGTTTTCCATGGTGTTCATGCCTTTCACTCTTCGCCGTTCCGGTGCCCGCCCGCTTGGATATTCCGGCACTCTTCGGCCAGCCAGGCCGTGGGGCTGACACCGGTGTACTGGCGGAAGTCCCGCACCAGATGCGAATGGTCGTAGTAGCCGCAGTCGGCCGCGACCCGCGCCAGATCGGGCGAGCCGCCCGCGGCGACGACCCCGGCCACGGTGGCCTTGGCGTGCTCGAACCGCATCAGCCGGGCGGCCTGTTTCGGGCTCAGACCGGTCTCGGCACGGAAGAGCGCCGTGAGCCGCCGAGGGCTGAGCGCCACGTGCTCGGCCAGCCCGCGCAGCGTCCCCGCGCCCCGGTGCCGGGCCAGCCACGCCCAGGCCTCGACCACCTCGCGTCGGACCGGCGCGGCCCCGTCCGTCCCGGCCGCGCGCGCCCTCAGATACGAGCCGAGGAGGGCGAACCGCTCCTCCCACCCCTGCCGCTCCCGCATCCGCTCGTGGATCTCCGCGGCCCGCGCGCCCAGCACCTCCGTCCCCGACACCACGAGCTGCTCCGCGAGCGCGCCCGCGGGAAGGCCGAGCAGCCTGCGTGCCGCCAGCGGATGCACGGCCAGCTGCACTCCGCTCTCGTGCTCCGGCTGGATGATGTACGCCGGGCTCTGGTGCAGCCCGCCCACGACGATGTCGGTCCGCACCGCGTCCGCGCCCCGCGCCTGCTCCAGGGTGAACCCGCTGGTCACGGGGCCGTCCAGCGAGAAGATCAACGTCAGCCAGGGGGAGGGCAGCCCCCGGTGCACGGCCGGTGGCAGCCCGCCGGTGCGATAGCCCACCGCGGACGCGACCATCCCGCCGAGCCGGGGCGTGAACCGCACGAACTCCCGGAACGCCTCACCTTCCCGCCCCGCCGCAGCAGCCATGTGGCCAGTATGCGACGCACCGCCGCCTACGGCTTCGCCCTGACCAGCCCGGTGTCGTACGCCGTGATCACGGCCTGGACGCGGTCGCGGGCCCCGATCTTGGCGAGGACCCGGCCGACGTGCTTCTTCACCGTGGACTCGGTGAGGACGAGCCGTTCCGCGATCTCCGCGTTCGTCCAGCCCTGGCCGATGGCGACCAGCACCTCCCGTTCGCGGTCGCTGAGCGCCCGTAGCCGGGGATCCTCGGGCGCGGGCGCACCGGGCGGTGCGAGCACCTGGTGGGCGTAGGCGTCCAGCAGCCGCCGGGTCAGCCGTGGAGCCACGACGGCGTCGCCGGTCGCGACCGCGCGGATGCCCGCCACGACCTCCTCGGGGCGGGCGTCCTTGAGCAGAAAGCCACTGGCCCCGGCCAGCAGCCCCTCGTACGCGTACTCGTCGAGGTCGAAGGTGGTCACGATCAGCACCCGGGTGCGGCCGCCGGTGGCGACGATCCGGCGTGTCGCCTCCAGGCCGTCCATGCCGGGCATGCGGATGTCCATGAGGACGACGTCGGGGCGCAGTTCCGCGGCGAGCCGGACGGCCTCGGCGCCGTGCTCGGCCTGGCCGACCGGTGTCAGGCCGGGGGTGCCCTCCAGGAGCATGCTGAAGCCGAGGCGCTGCAGCGGCTGGTCGTCGGCGATCAGCACGGTGGTCATGGCAGCCGCTCTCCTGGTGCCGCCGGGGCGGACGGCACGTCGAGCACGACGTCCACGAGCCAGCCGTGTCCGCTGCCGCGCGGGCCGATGGTGACGGCGCCGCCGTACATGGCGGCCCGCTGGCGGATGCCGACCAGGCCGTGTCCTGGGCCGTGTCCTTGTCCGGTGCCGTCTGAGCCCGCGTCCGCGCCGGTCGGCGCGCCCGGCGGTGGTCCGGTGTCCGCCACCCGGATCCGTACGGTGCCGGTGTCGGCGGCCACGGTGACCTCGGCGGCGGAGCCCGTCCCCGCGTGCTTGAGCGTGTTGGTCAGCGCCTCCTGGACGACGCGGTACACGGTGAGCTGTACGCCGTCGCCCAGGGCGTCGAGACCGCCCACGGTCCGGTAGGTGACCGCCAGCCCCGCCGCCCGCACCCGCGTCAGCAGCGGGTCCAGATCGCGGATCCCCGGCTGCGGGCTGAGCGACGTCGCGTCCTCCTGCTCCTCCCGCAGGACGCCCAGCACCCGGCGCAGTTCGTCCATGGCCTGGCGGCCGGTGTCGCCGAGGATGCGCAGCGCCTCGGCGGAGCGCTCGTGCCTGGTGGCGGCGAGGGTCGCGGCGCCGTCCGCGACACTGACCATGACGGAGAGGTTGTGGCCGACGATGTCGTGCATCTCGCGGGCCACCCGGGACCGCTCGGCGGCGGCGGTGAGCCGGACACGTTGCTCCTGTTCGACCTCCAGCCGCCTGGCCCGGTCCTCCAGTGCCGCCAGATACATCCGGCGGATACGGAGCGTCAGGCCGACGGCGGTGGCCGCCGTCACCGTCCCCAGCAGGAAGAACACGCCGGGCAGCGGATGGCGGACCGGCACCAGGACGCACACGGCCAGCACCACATTGGTGGCTGCCAGCGCGGCGGCCCAGCCCAGCACCCGCAGCGAACCCTGCCGGGCCAGGGTGTACAGGGCGATGAGGGCGCTGATACCGGACGGCAGCCACAGGCCCAGCGACCACTGGGCCAGGGACACCAGCGCGATCACGAAGAAGGTGGCGGCCGGAGCCCTGCGCCGCCACCACAGCGGCACGGCGAGCGCGGCGGTGAAGACGAACGGGACGGCGGACGGCAGCTGGTCGCGGGAGTCCGTGTCCCCGAAGGGCGAGCTGCCACTGCCCCACAGCAGGTCGGGCACGCTGACCAGGACGACGAACAGCACCACGGCGGTGTCCAGCAGCCACGGATGCCGCCGGTCCAGCCGCTGCCGCTCCCGCTGGCCGCGCAGCAGACGGCCCAGGACCGGATGCGCCCAGGCGGCGTCGAACCCGGGGGACGGCGGGAGCGCCGTCCCCCGGGCGGTGTCCGCGGCGGCTGCCGCGTGTTCCGGACTCATCGCCACCATTGTCCTCCCGCCCTGGTCAGGCGTCGGTACGGGCGAGCCGGAAGGCGGCCCCGGCGAGGGTCAGCAGCACCCAGCCCGCGAAGACGGCGAGCCCGGCGCCGGGTGAGAGGGAGTTCGTGGCCTGGTGCAGGGCGTAGACGGCCGATCCGGCGTTGCTGGGGAAATAGGGGCTGAGCGTGTCGTACATCGAGTCGGGCAGCAGCGAGGCCAGGCCGGGGAGGATGAGCAGGGTCCCGACCAGCGCCGCGATGGCCCCGGCGGAGGAGCGGATCAGCACGCCCAGGGCGACGCCGAACACGGCCACCAGGCCGAGGTAGACCCCGGCACCGGCCAGGCTGCGCAGCACACCGTCGTCGCCCAGAGCGAGCGCGATCTTCTCACCGTCCAGGCCCGGGGTGCCCAGCTGGAACGCGGCCAGCGCGCCGAGGGTGGTGAGGAGCACGGCGATGGGTCCGATCACCAGGCTCTTGGACCACAGGACCGGCAGCCGTCGCGGGACGGCGGCGAGGGTGGAGCGGATCATGCCGGTGCTGTACTCGCCCGCCGAGAGCAGCACCCCGAGCACGCCGATGGCAAGCTGCGCGAAGGACACACCGGTCAGGGCCAGGCTGACGGGGTCGCTGTCGGCGCCGGTGCTTCCCGGGCCAGGCGGACCGCCGGTCGCGACGGCGCCGGGGCTGTACGTGTAGCTGGCGATCGCCCCGAAGAGCATCAGCAGCACCACAGCCACGCCCAGGGTGATCCAGCTGGAGCGCAGCGACCAGAACTTGGCCCACTCCGCACGCAGGACCCGCGGGCCGGTCACCTTGTAAGGGGAAAGGGTGGTGGCAGACATCAGGCGGCCTTTCGGTCGGTCTCGGCGGGAGCGCTGTGGTATTCGATGGAGTCGCGGGTGAGATCCATGAAGGCCTGCTCCAACGACACGGAGTGCGGGGTGAGTTCGTACAGCGGCACCCCGTGCCGGGCGGCGATCGCGCCGATCTCGCGGGCGTCGCGTCCGGTGACCAGCAGTTCCTCGTCGGAGGAGGAGGCGATCGTGACCTCGGGACCCGCCAGCAGCGCGCGGAGTTTCACGGCCTCGGCAGTGGCGACCTTCACGCCCCCGCCACCGGCCTCCTGGGTGAAGCCGTCGACCGTGGTGTCCGCGAGCAGGCGGCCACGTCCGATGATCACCAGATGGTCGGCGATCAGCGCGGTCTCGCTCATCAGATGCGAGGAGAGCATCACGGCCCGGCCCTCGTCGGCCAGCCCGCGCAGGAGATTGCGCACCCACAGCACGCCCTCCGGGTCGAGGCCGTTGACCGGTTCGTCGAGCATGACGACCGCCGGGTCGCCGAGGAGTGCCGCCGCGATGCCGAGCCGCTGGCCCATGCCGAGCGAGAAGGCGCCCACGCGCTTGTCGGCCACGCTGCCCAGTCCGGCCAGTTCGATCACCTCGTCCACCCGGCGGCGCGGGATGCCGTGGGTGTGCGCGAGCGTCATCAGATGGCTGACCGCGGTGCGCCCCGGGTGGACGGACTTGGCCTCCAGCAGCGTGCCGATCTCCCGCAACGGCGCGGCGTGGCGGGCGTACGGGCGTCCGCCCACGGTGACCGAGCCGCCGGTGGGGGAGTCCAGGCCGATGATCATGCGCATGGTGGTGGATTTGCCCGCGCCGTTGGGACCCAGGAAGCCGGTCACCTCACCGGGCTTGACGGTGAAACTCAACCGGTCGACCACCGTCTTGTCCCCGTACCGCTTCGTCAACTCACGCGCTTCGATCATGGGTGGGCCTTTCTCGCGACTGATGCGTTCGACGCTACGAGCGCCACCGGTCGCGGGACTGGGACCGCGGGGGACACTTCGGCCTGCCAGTGGTACCGCGGTACCACTCGCCCGGACCTCGCCGACAGTTCTCAGCGAGGACTCAGCGGACTCTCGGCGAATTCCCAGCTCGCTGTCGCGGAGTTCCCTGGTTGGGCCGCCAGGGTTCTGCCCCATGCCCCAGACATCCCATGGCCCGAGCATCGCTCGTGGCACCACCACCGTTGAGTTCGTCGTGCCTGTCTACAACGAGGAGCGGGCCCTGCCCGGCTGCCTGCGCACCCTGCACACCAAGCTGCGTGAGCAACTGCCGTTCCCCTGGCGGATCACGGTGGCGGACAACGCCAGCGTCGACCGCACCTTCGAGGTGGCGATGGAACTGGCCCGCGAACTGCCCGGCGTGGACGTGTTCCACCTGGACCGCAAGGGCCGTGGCCTGGCGCTGCGTACGGTGTGGGGCGCCAGCGAGGCCGACATCGTCGCGTACATGGACGTCGACCTGTCGACCGGGCTCGACGGGCTGCTGCCCCTGATCGCGCCCCTGGCCAGCGGCCATTCCGACCTGGCCATCGGCAGTCGGCTGGCGTCCGGCGCGCGGACCGTGCGCGGGCCCCGCCGCGAGGCGATCTCGCGCTGCTACAACGGGCTGATCCGGCTGACCCACGGGGCCCGGTTCAGCGACGCGCAGTGCGGCTTCAAGGCGGCCCGTACGGAGGTGCTGCGCCCGCTGCTGGAGAAGACGCGGGACGACGCCTGGTTCTTCGACACCGAACTCCTGCTGCTGGCCGAGCACAACGGGCTGCGCATCCACGAGGTCCCGGTCGACTGGATCGAGGACGTGGACACCCGGGTCGACGTCGTCGGCACCGCCACCGACGACCTGCGGGGCCTGTACCGGATGGCGCGGCTGAAGGCGTCCGGCGCCGCCCGGGTCGCGCTGCCGCGCCGTCCCGCCCCGGCCGCCGAACACCCGGACGCGGTGCTGGCCCCCGACACCGGCCGGTCCCGGTTCACCTGGGAGGTCGGCTGCTTCGTCGCCATCGGCATCGTCTCGACCATCGGACAGGCGCTGCTCTACTGGCTGCTGCGCGGCTGGTGGCCGCCGGTGCTGGCGAACCTCGTGTCGCTGCTGGTGCTCACCGTGCTCAACACCGAGGCCAACCGCCGCCTCACGTTCCGCTGGTCGGAGACGGGTGTGGGACGGGCACACCTGGGCGCGGGCGCCCTGTTCGTCCTGGGCTACCTCGTCACCTCCGCCGCCGTACTGCTGTACCGCCAGAGCAGCCCGGACGGCTCGACGGGCGCCGAAGCGCTCGTCCTGGCCGCCTCCTCCGTGCTGGTCACCGCCGTGCGCTTCCTGGTGCTGCGGCTGGCCGTCTTCCGGCGCCCGTGAGTCTCCGTACCCCCCTCAGGAAAGCGAAGCGCACCATGACCCGAACGTCACACGGCCCCCGCCGGGCCGCCCCGGCCGCGCTCGGCGCGATCCTGCTGCTGGCCGCGGCGCTCTACGGCTGGGCCCCCGGCTCGCTCGGCTGGGGCAACAGCTACTACGCGGCCGCGGTGAAGTCGATGGGCGGCAGCTGGACCAACGTCGTCTTCGGCGCGTACGACCCGGCCGGGGTGCTCACCGTCGACAAGCCACCGGCCGCGCTGTGGCCGCAGGTCCTCAGCACCAAGGTGTTCGGCCTGCACGGCTGGGCGATGCTCCTGCCCCAGGTGCTGGAAGGTGCCGCGGCGGTGTTCGTCCTGCACCGGACGGTACGCCGCTGGGCGGGCGAAGGCGCCGGGCTGCTCGCCGCGCTGGTGCTGACCCTCACGCCCATCACGGTGGCCATCAACCGCGACAACAACCCGGACACGCTGCTCGTGCTGACCCTGGTCGCGGCCGCGTACGCGCTGACCCGGGCCCTGGAGACACCGTCCGGCCGGGGCGCGCTGTGGTGGCTGTGCGGCAGTGGCTTCCTCGTCGGCGCCGGGTTTCTGACGAAGATGCTGGCCGCCTGGATGGTGATCCCGGCCCTCGCGGCGGCGTGGCTCGCCGGGGCGGCCGGGACGTGGCTCGTACGGGTGCGCCGGTTGCTCATCGCGGGTGCGGTGCTGGCGGTGTCCTCGCTGTGGTGGGTGGCCATGGTGGCGCTGTGGCCCGGCGACCGCCCGTACATCGGCGGCAGCGAGGACGGCTCGGCCTGGGACCTGGTCATCGGCTACAACGGGCTCGGCCGGATCTTCGGCGAGAACGGCGCCACCGGGGGTATGGGCGGGGTGTCCTTCGGTGGCGCGGCCGGTGCCGGGCGGCTCTTCAACGACCAAGTCGGCGGCCAGATCAGCTGGTTGCTGCCGCTCTGCGCGGTGGCGCTGGGCGTGGCGGCGGCCGTCGCGCTGCTGCGCCGACGCGGTGAGACGGCCACCGGCGAACCACTGGCCACCTCCGGGTGGGTGCTGTGGGGGACATGGCTGGTGGTGTGCGGGCTGGTGTTCGCCACCCAGGAGGGCACGTTCCACCCGTACTACACGACGCAGCTGGCCCCCGCCGTCGCCGCGCTCACCGCGGGCCTCGCGACCGCGCTGGCCCGCGCCCACCGGGCCGGTGCCCGCTGGGCCCTGCCGACGGGGGCCGGGGCCGTGCTGGTCACCGTGGTGTGGGCGGTGGTGCTGATCGAGCGGGAGCCGTCCTGGAACGGCTGGCTGACGTGGCCGGTGGCGGCCGCCGGACTCGGCGCGACCGCGCTCCTGTTGCTCGCGGGCCGAGCGCACCGGCTGCTCCCGGCCGCGCTGGGCGGCGCCGTCCTGGCGGTGCTGCTGGCGCCCGGCGCCTGGGCGGTCAGCGTGCCGGGGACGACGTCCGCGATGGGCGGCGCCAATCCCACGGCCGGACCGGCCATCTCCGGGGGCATGCCGTTCGGCCGGGGCCCCGGTGGCGGCCCGGGTGGGTTCGAACTGCCCGGGGGCCCGGGTGGCGGCCCGGGTGGCATGCCGGGCGCGGGCTCGGGCAAGCAGCCGAAGGGCGCGCCTTCGGGGATGCCCGACCTCGGCGGCGGCAGTGGCGGCAACGACAGCGGTGGCGCCGGAAACTTGCGTGGCGCGGACGGCATGGGCGGCATGGCGCGGCTCATGGGCGGCACCGGCCTCAGCGCCGATCAGCGCAAGATCCTCGACTACGCGGTCGAACACTCCGGCTCCGCCCGGATCAGCCTCGCCGCCGAAGGGGGCGCCATGGCCGCGTCCTCGTACATCCTGAACAGCGACGCCACGGTCATCGGCATGGGCGGCTTCATCGGCACCGACGACGCGCCTTCCGTCCGCCAGCTGCGGACGTGGACGGAAAAGGGCGAGCTGCGCTACGTCCTGGGCTCCGAGCCGGGCTCGCGCGGCGTGGGCCCCGGCGCCATGATGGGCGGCGCCGACAGCCCCGCCACCCAGCGCACCCAGTGGATCGGCGACCACTGCGCCAAGGTCCCCGCCTCCGCCTACGGCGGCGGGTCAGGCGGCTCCACCGGCATGATGGGCATCGCCACCAGCCTGTACGACTGCGCCGCCACGAAATCGAAGTAAGCGACGGCAGAACGGACCACCACGCACCATGGCCGAGCAGCCCGCCACCCAGCTCACCCACCGCATCCTCGTGGTCGAGGACGACCCCGGCATCCGCCTGTTGCTGGAGTCGGCCCTGGGCCTGGCCGGATACCAGGTGAGCAGCGCCGCCACCGGCCGTGACGGCCTGCTGGAGGTCGAGCGGTTCCGCCCGGATCTGCTGGTGCTCGATGTGATGCTGCCCGACCTCGACGGTTTCGAGATCACCCGGAATCTTCGTGTGGTGGGGGTGCGGACACCGGTCCTGTTCCTGACGGCCCGTACCGAGGTGGGCGACCGTATCGCCGGTCTCGGTGCGGGCGGCGACGACTACGTCGGCAAGCCGTTCAGCATCGAGGAGGTGCTGCTGCGCATCCGCGCCATCCTGCGCCGTACGGGTCACGATGTGCCGTACGGCGCGGGCGAGGACGATACCGAGGTGCTGCGTTACGCGGACCTCGAACTGGACGAGCGGGCACACGAGGTGCACCGGGCGGGGCAGTACATCGCGCTGTCCCCCACCGAGTTCAAGCTGCTCACCCTGCTGTTGGAGAACGCCAACCGGGTGCTGAGCAAGAGCCGGATCCTCGACCGCGTGTGGGGCTTCGACTTCTCCGGCGACGCCCGCATCGTGGAGACGTATGTGCGCTATCTGCGGCGCAAGATCGACCACCTCGATCCGCCGCTCATCCACACCGAGCGGGGCGTGGGCTACTGCCTGCGCCTGCCGCGCGACCACACCCAGCAGCGGGCCGACGGATGATCCGCCTCACCGGTCTGCGTGGCGGACGGCCCGCGTCGCTGCGCAGCCGTCTGGTGTGGGGCGCGGCGCTGCTGGCCGCCGTCGCGGTCCTCGCCGCCCAGGCCATCGGGTTCCTGGTGCTGCGCTCATGGCTGCTCGACCGCGTCGACCAGCAGCTCGACGACTTCCAATTGCCGCCGCACACCTTCTCCCGCGATATCGGCTCCGAGCAGATGCCCCGGCCCCCGGACCCCGGCTCGGTGACCCTGCCCTCCGACTTCCGCATCACCTTCTACGGCGCGTCAGGGCACCGGCGCGGCATCCTCGGCGGCGGCGAGGCTCCGGGGCCGCAACTGCCAGCTTCCATAGGCGAGTTGTGGCTGTCCAAGGGCCGTCCTGGCACCGTCCCGGCCGTGTCCGGCGACGGACACTGGCGGATCCAGAAGAAGACGGGCCCCGAGCGCACCTCGTACGTGGTCGCGCTGCCCCTGGACACGTTCGACGGTGCCACCGCCAAACTGCTGTGGCTCAACGTCATCGTGCTGGCGGCCACCGTCACCGGCCTGATCGCGCTCAGCCGGTGGGTCGTCCGCATCGGCCTGCTGCCGCTGACCCGTATGGAGCGGGCCGCGCAGGACATCACGGCCGGTGATCTGAGCCCCCGGCTGCCGGACACCGACCCCCGCACCGAGACGGGCCGCCTCGGCACCGTACTGAACACCATGCTGGACAGGCTCCAACAGGCCCTGCGCGAACGGGAGTTCTCCGAGGACCGGCTGCGCCGGTTCGTCGCCGACGCCGGACACGAACTGCGCACCCCGCTCACCTCCATCCAGGGCTTCGCCGAACTGGCCCTGCGACACGAGGAGCGGTCCAGCGCCGAACGGCGCGAGGGCGACCGGCTGATCGCCCAGAACGCCGAGCGCATCAGCCTGCTCGTGGACGACCTTCTGCTGCTGACCAAGCTGGACAAGGAACCCGACTACCGCCGCGAACCCGTCGACCTGCTCTCTGTCGCCGCCGACTCCGTGAGCGCGACGGCACACCAGACCCGCGGCCACCCGATCCGGCTGGGCCCCCTCGGCACCGGGAGCGCCGCCGACACCGCCGACACCGCCGACACCGCCGACACCGCCGACGAAGCGGAACTGGACGTCGTGGAGACGACCGGCGACCCCCACCGGCTGCGCCAGGTCACGGGCAACCTCCTGTCCAACGCGCTCCGCCACACCCCGCCCGGTACGCGGGTGGACGTACGGGTCGGGGCCGGGCGGGCCGGTCCCACGACCGGTGGCACGGACCGCCCGGGCCGTACGAGCCCCTCGCCACCGCTGCGGGAAGGGGCCCGGATCTGTGTGCTCGAAGTGGCCGACCAGGGCCCCGGTCTGCCCCCGGAAGCGGCCGACCGGGTCTTCGAGCGCTTCTACCGGGCCGACCCGTCCCGCTCCCACCAGCACGGCGGTTCCGGCCTCGGCCTGGCCATCGCGAGCGCGATCGCACAGGGACACGGCGGCAGGCTGGAACTCGAAACCGCCACCGGACGCGGAAGCGTCTTCCGGCTCGTCCTGCCCGCCGCCGGTCCCGGGAGCCACTGAGCGATTCACATGTGCACCACGGGAGCCGCCTGGGCGTCAGGGGCGGGCGCGCCGCGCCGGTAGAGGAGCACGCTGATGACCACGCCCGCGCCGAAGAAGAGGGCCGACCACCAGTACGCGGTGGAGTAGGCCTCCAGACCGGCCTGGGCGAGGACGGCGGGGTCCTTCGGGTTCTTGCCGGTCAGGTAGTCGGTGGCGGCGCTGGTGGACAGAGTGTTCAGCAGGGCGGTGCCCAGGGAGCCGCCGACCTGCTGCATGGTGTTGACGGCGGCGGAGGCGACACCGGCGTCCTCGGCGGCCACCCCGGCGGTGGCCAGGCTCATGGCCGGGGCCATCACCAGCCCGAGGCCGAGTCCGGCCACGACCAGCGGGGGCAGGATGTCCGTCGCGTAGCCGCTGTGCAGGTCGAGAGCGGTCAGCCAGGCCATGCCCGCGGCGGCCGTGCCCATGCCCAGCGGCACCACCGGCTTGGGGCCCAGGCGGGGGATCAGCACGGTGGAGGCGAGGGTCGAGGTGACCATGAGCGCCGCCACCATGGGCAGGAACGCCAGCCCGGTCCTGATGGGGGTGTAGCCCAGGCTCTGCTGCAGGTAGTACGTGAGGAACAGGAAGACGCCGAACATCCCGGCGCCGCTGATCAGCACGGAGATGAACGACGCCCCGCGGTTGCGGTCGAGCAGGACCCGCAGTGGCAGCAGCGGGTGGGCGGCGCGCGTCTGCCACCCGGTGAACACGGCGAGCAGGACCGCTCCGGCCACCAGGAAGCCCCAGGTGGCCGGGGAGCTCCAGGCGTGGCTTTCGGCGTTGGAGAAGCCGTAGACCAGGCCGAACAGACCGGCGGAGACCAGGACGGCGCCGGGGATGTCGATGGTGGCGGTCTTGTCGCGGCTGGTGCGGCTGAGCAGGAGGGCGCCGCCGAGGAAGGCGACGGCGGCGAAGGCGAGGTTGACGTAGAGGGTCCAGCGCCAGTCGAGGTGTTCGGTCAGTACACCGCCGAGGAGCAGCCCGATGGCGCCACCGGCGCCCGCGATGGCGCCGTAGACGCCGAAGGCCTTGCCGCGCTCCTTGGCGTCGGTGAACGTCGTGGTCAGCAGGGACAGCGCCGCCGGAGCGAGCAGGGCGCCGAACAGGCCCTGAATGGCACGGGCCGCGACGAGCACCTCGAAGCTGCCCGCCGCGCCGCCCAGGGCGGAGGCACCGGCGAAGCCGACCAGCCCGACCAGGAAGGTCATCTTGCGCCCGAACAGGTCGGCTATGCGGCCGCCGAGCAGCAGCAGGCTGCCGAAGGCGAGGGCGTAGGCGGTGACGATCCACTGCCGGTCCCCGTCGGAGAACCCCAGGTCCTTCTGCGCGGAGGGCAGGGCGATGTTCACGATGGTCGCGTCCAGGACCACCATGAGCTGGGCCAGGCCGATGACGGCGAGGATCCACCAGCGATGGCGAGGGGGCGCGTCGGGAGCCGCGAGGGGCGCGCCGACCGTGCCGACAGACGTGTCGGAGGTGGTTCGGGTCATGAGGGATATCTCCGGAAGAAGCGCTGCTCGGCGAGTCGGTTGACTCCTCTGACACCTGTCAGATTAGAGTGAATCTGACAGGTGTCAAATAATCGGGACGGAGGTCCCTAGGATGTCCATGGCAAGCAGTGCGCACGTGGCAAGGGAGACGACGGTGGGAGTACGAGCCGAATCCGCTCGACGGCCGGGGCGCCCCGGCGCGGGCACTCCCGCCCTGCCCGAGGAGGAGAACATCCTCCAGCGCGGGCTCGAAGCCTTCGCGGAACTGGGCTACGAGCGGGCCTCCGCGCGCGAGCTGGCCCGGCGCCTGGGCGTCAGCCACAACTTCATCAACGACCGGTACGGATCCAAGGCGGCGTTCTGGCGCGCGGTGGTGGACTCGGCCCTGGGAGCCCAGCTGGCGCGGCTGCCGCAGCCGGAACCCTCGGCCGACGACGCCGAGTGCCTGCGGCGGACCATCACCGGCTTCTACCTGACCGCGGCCGACGCGCCGCTGATCGGGCGGCTCTTCGTCAACGAACTCAACCAGGACAGCGAGCGGCTGGACTATCTGTACGAGGAGTACATCGCCCCGACCCTGCGGACCCTGACGGCGAGCATCGAACGGCTCGTGGCCGCCGGACGCATGGCGCCGGTCCCGATGGACGTGCTGTTCTTCGCCGTCGTCCCGCCCGTCTCGGGCATGGTGGACGTGCCGCTGGCGCGACGGCTGGGCCGGGCCGAGCCCGCCTCACCGGAACAGCTGACGGCCACGGCCGAATCGCTGGCCGCGCTCGTGGTGGGCGGACTGCTCGCGACGGGGCCGGGGAGCCGCTGAGCGCAGGGCGAGCGCGGCCGGGACGACGGACGAGACCACGGCCAGCACCGCGCACCCGCCCATGGCCGCGCCGATGGCCGCCCAGGGAACCGCGACCGTGGCCCGCACCGACAGCAGCGCCAGCGCGCTCCCCATGCCCGCCAGATTGAGCCCGGCGACCACGACACCCAGCACCGCCCCGACCACGACCACCATCAGCGCCTCGGCGCCCACCAGCCGCAGCACCTGCCCCGTGGTGGCTCCGGCCAGCCGCAGCACGCGGAGGTCGCGGACGCGGTCGGAGGTCGCCATGGCCATCGTGCTGGCCACGGAGAGGCCGGTGTAGAGGAGGGCGATGCCGAGGATCAGCAGGAGGCCGAGCCGGGTCGTGCTGTTCGTCGCGGGGTAACTCGCCCTGATCCACTGGTCCTTGGTGAGCAGCCGCCCGCCCGTGGCGTGCGCCGCCTCCCGCAGCCCGGTGGCCACGGTGTTCGCGTCGGCGCCACCGGTGAGGGTGACGTCGACCCGGTTGACGGTCGCGCCGGGTGCGTTGCGCGGGGTGACGTAGGCGCCGTTGCTTCCGGTGCCGGTGGCCAGCACCGCGGCGATGCGCAGCCGCTTGCTCGTACCGTCGCCGAGCCACACCCGCACGCGCTGGCCCACGGTGTGCCGCTGCCACTCCCCGTTGACGATGATCGAGTCGTCGTCGAGATCGCTCGCCCTCCCGGCCTCGACCGGCAGCCGGGTGGTGGCGGCGAGCGGGCCGGGCTCGGCGGCGCGGGCCTCGGACTTCTGAAGGGACACGCCGTCCTCCAGGACGTAGACGGCGCTCGACGCGGTCGCGGACACCTCGGCGCCGGGTACGGCGCGCAGACGGCGCAGGGCCGCCGCGTCGAAGCCCGCGCCGTCGGCCGGGGTGAGCACGAAGTCGGCCGCCGTGTGCGCGCGGATTTCGGCGGCCTTCGCCTCGTTCAGCGTCGCGGTGGCGCCCAGCAGGGAGCCGGTGAGGGCGACCGTGACCAGTACGGGCGCCGCGATCGCGGCGGTGCGGCGCACCCCGGCGGCGGCGTTCTCCCGCACCAGCATGCCCGCTGCGCCCGGGAGTTGGGCAGCGGGCCACGCGATCAGCCGGGTCAGCGGGCCCACCACGACCGGCGCGAGCAGCGCGACCGAGATGATGAGCAGCATCGGCCGGGTCACATAGGTCTTCCGGCGCAGCAGCTCGCCCGGGTCGGTGGCCAGGGCCAGGGCCAGGGTGACGGCGGCGGCCGCCAGGAGGGCCAGACCGCACAGCCACCGCCCCCGGGTCATCGTCCCGGTGTCCACGGAGGCCTCGCGCAGCGCCTGGGCGGGACCGGTGCGGCCCGCCCGCCAGGACGCGGCCGCCACCCCGCACAGGGCGACCGACAGCCCCGTCCAGAAGGCCAGCTGGTACGGCCACATGTGGTCACCGATGGCGAACCATCCGGGTGCGAGACCACGGTCCACCACCCACCGGGCCAGCCGTGGCGCGCCGTACGCGCCGAGCAGACACCCGGTGGCCGAGGCGAGCACGCCAACCATCAGGGCCTCGGCGAACACCATCCGGCGAAGCTGCCCCGGGGTCGCCCCGGCCGTGCGCAGCAGCCCGAACTCCCGGCGCCGCTGGGCGACCGCGAACGCGAAGGTGGAGGCCACCACGAACACCGACACGAAGGTGGTGACGCCACCGGCCGTGCCGAACAGGGCGTTCATCGCCGTGAGGGCTTCGCGGTCCCGGTCCGGGCCGGGGTCGGCGTGGCGGCGCCCGTCCCCGGTGAGGACCCGCACCCCCGCGCTGCCGCGTACCGCCTCGTGTACGGCCGCCACGTCGGCGTCCACGACGAGCTGGACGCTGCGCGGCGAGAGGCGGGCGGCGCGCTCGTCGGTGTAGAAGACGGCGTTCTCGAAGCCGCGCCCGGCCACGGTTCCGGCGACCCGTAATGTGCCGACGACCCGTACGGTGCCGCCACCGGTCCGTACGCGCTCGCCCGGCTTCGCCCAACTCCCGCTGATGACGACCTCGTCGGCCGCCCGTGGCGCGCGTCCCGCCCCGATCTCGTACCGGGCGAAGGCGGCGGTGGACCAGGGGTGGCCCACCAGGTCGCCCGGCCCGCCCCGGGCCCGTACGGCGAACGACCGGTCCTCGACCACGGAGCCGAGCTTCCGCAGCGCCGCGACGGCCCGCTCGGGTACGGCGCGCGGATGGGCGAGCGGCTGGACCCGGCTGCCGCGCGGGGTGTCCACCCGCAGCGTGTCGGCCCCCTTGACCACCACCGGCGCGGCGGCGAACCGTTCGGGTTTCCGGTCGGGCGCGTCCAGCGACGAGGCGAGGGCCAGCCCCATGACGGCGATCAGCGCGACGCCCAGCGCGAGGGCGACGAAACTGCCGGTGAAGGTGGTCCAGCGGGTGCGCAGGGTGCTCAGGGCGACGGTCAGCACGGCACGCCCTCCAGGGTGGTCATGCGCGCGGCGATGGCGTCGGCGCCCGCCCCGGCCAGCTCGCCGCCCGCCCGTCCGTCGACGAGGAAGACCACCCGGTCGGCAGAGGAGGCCGCCACCGGGTCGTGCGTGACCATGATGACCGTCTGGCCCTCGCCGTCGACCATGCCGCGCAGCAGGGCCAGCACCTCGCGGCTGGTCCGGGTGTCGAGGGCGCCGGTCGGCTCGTCGCCGAAGAGCACCGCGGGGCGGGTGATCAGGGCGCGGGCCAGGGCGACCCGCTGCTGCTGGCCGCCGGACAGCTCCGAGGGCCGGTGCCGCGCCCGTTCGCCGAGCCCCACCTGCCGGAGCGCGTCCCGCACCCGGTTCGCGGAGGGGCGGCGGCCCGCGAGCCGCAGGGGCAGCGCCACGTTCTGCTCGGCGGTCAGCGACGGCAGCAGGTTGAACGCCTGGAAGACGAAGCCGATGCGGCGGCGCCGCAGCAGGGTCAGCCCCCGTTCGCTCAGCGCCGTCAGTTCGGTGCCGCCCACGGTGACCGACCCCGACGTGGGGCGGTCCAGCCCCGCGGCGCACTGCAGCAGCGTCGACTTGCCCGAGCCGGAGGGGCCCATGACGGCGGTGAACGTCCCCGTGGGGAACGTCAGCGAGACCCGGTCGAGCGCTGTCACCGCGCCGTCGCCGGAACCGTAATGCCTGCTGAGAGAGCGTAATTGGATCGCGTCGTTGTTCATCTGTCCCCACTCGTCCGGTGTCGAACGCCACGAAACCGTGCGCGGACGCCGCCACGCAGTACGGCAGAACCGAGACTTGGGGTAGGGCCAGGCATACCCCCGGCACACCCTCTGGGCCGATGGCACCGGCCGGGCGGGGCTTCTACGGTGACCTCCATGCACCCTCGGAATGTGTGGCAAGCCATGTCCGGGCCGGGTTTCCTGCTCTCGTCGTGGCCGTGGCGTTCGGCCGGATACCTGCTCACCGGCGCGGTGACCGGCGCGGCCGCCCTCGTGGGGATCGCGGTCACGGTCGCGGCCGGTGGCATCCTCGCCGTCGTCCTGGTGGGGCTGCCGCTGCTCGTCCTCGCCGCGCTCGCCGGAATCCCGGTGGCCTGGGTGGAACGGCGGCGGCTGCGCCTGATCGACCGGGACCCGGCCGCCGACCAGCACCGGGCGCCCACCGCGTACGGCCTGTGGGCCTGGCTGACGACCCGGGTGAGGGAGCGGACGACCTGGCGGGAACTCGGGTACGCCCTGCTGTTCGCGGTGGTGTTGTGGCCTCTCGACGCGCTCGCCTGCGCGGTCGCCCTGCTCCTCCCGCTGTCCATGGTGGCCACTCCGCTGCTGATGGCCACGGTCGGCGGCGGCCAGGAGGCGAAGGTGCTCAAGCAGTGGATGGTCACCTCCTGGCCGGTGGCCTTCGCCGTCGCCATCCTCGGACTGCTGCTCCTGGGCCTGTGCGCCTACCTGCTGGGGGTCGTGGCCGGGGCCCGCGCCGAACTGACGCGGCTGCTGATCGCCCCGCGCGGGGGCGATCTGGCGGCGGAGGTCACCGAACTCGCCCGCTCCCGGCTCCGGTTGGTGGACGCCTTCGAGACGGAACGGCGGCGCATCGAACGCGATCTGCACGACGGGGCGCAGCAGCGGCTCGTGGCGCTCACGATGACGCTCGGCCTCGCCCGCCTGGACGTACCCCCGGGGCCGCTCGCCGACCAGCTCGCCACCGCCCACGACGAGGCCGACCAGGTACTCGCCGAGCTGCGCGAACTCATCCACGGCATCCACCCCAAGGTCCTCGCCGACTACGGCCTCCCGGCGGCGGTCGCCGACGCGGCGGACCGCTCCCCGGTCCCCGTGGACATCGGCCTGGAGCTGACCGGGCGGCTGCCCCAGGCGGTCGAGGCCGCCGCGTACTTCGTGGTCCGCGAAGCCCTCACCAACGTCGCCCGGCACAGCGGGGCGCACCGCGCGGAGGTCAGCGGCGGACACCACGGCGGACGCCTGGTCCTCCAGGTGCGCGACGACGGCCGGGGCGGCGCGGACGCCCGCGCGGGAAGCGGGCTGACCGGGCTCGGGGACCGGGTGTCGGCGCTGGGTGGCAGACTCTCCCTGTCCAGCCCGCCGGGCGGACCGACCCTGTTGCGTGTGGAGTTCCCTTGCGAACAGACCGATCCCTGCGCGTAGTTCTGGCCGAGGACAGCGTGCTGCTGCGGGAAGGGCTCATCGGCCTGCTCGGCCGCTGCGGCCACGCGGTGGTGGCCGCCGTCGGCGACGCCCCCGCGCTGCTGGCCGCCGTCGAGGAGCACGCCCCCGACATCGTCCTCACCGACGTACGCATGCCACCCGGCTTCCAGGACGAGGGACTGCACGCGGCGGTGCGGCTGCGCGAGCTACGGCCCACCCTGCCCATCCTGGTGCTCAGCCAGTATGTGCAGCGCACGTACGCCTCGGAGCTGCTGGACTCCGGCGATGGCACGGGCGTCGGCTATCTGCTGAAGGAACGCGTCGGCAAGGTGGCGGAGTTCGTGGACGCCCTGTGCGAGGTGGCGGACGGCGGCACGGTCGTCGACCCCGAGGTCGTACGACAGCTGCTGCGCCGCCGCCGCGACCCGCTGGAGCGGCTCACCGCGCGCGAGCGGGAGGTGCTCGCCCTGGTGGCGGAGGGCAAGTCGAACGGTGCGATCGCCCGCCACCTGGTGGTGTCCGAGGCGGCCGTGGGCAAGCACATCGGCAACATCCTCGGCAAGCTGGACCTCCCCCTCACCGACGCGACCCACCGCAGGGTGCTGGCCGTGCTCGCGTATCTGCGGGCGTGACAGGTCGTCACGTCGCCGTTTCGGCCGTGCGCACCGGGCGGCGGTCCTCGGCACGTTGCAGGGCGCGGAAGTCCTCGAAGAAGCCGTAGCTCCGCGCGGGCGCTCCGCCCTCGCCGTCCTGGACGGTCAGGTTGGAGTACAGGCTGTTCAGCAGCCACGGCTGCTTCTTCGGCCCGAAGTCCTTCACCATCGCCGGAGCCTGCGCCACGCCGTAGGTGGCCACGGCGAGCTGTCCCGTGTCACGGAACTTCTGGACCTGGTTGCGCAGGTAATGCTTGTGGGTCTCGAACCACGGGCTCATGGACAGGAAGTCGTGCCACTTGTGTTGCGGGAAGGGGTGCTCGGTCGCCTGCTTGATCACCTGCCACACCTTGGTGCCCGAGGGCAGCTGGTAGCGCCGGGCGAACTCGGCGGGGATGGTGTCGCGCAGGTGCCGCTCCCACAGCAGGACCAGGGAGAACTCGGTGACCAGAAACTTCTGGTCGCGGCGGAGCTTGGGAAGGATGTAGTCCAGGTACGTCTGCGAGTCCCCGAGGGACGCCACGTGCGGGTGGATGTCCACGCCCTCGATCTCCGGGGTCTCCCGGGTGAACGTCATCCAGCGCTCGGTCGCCCGCGTACGCCAGTCGGGCCGGTCGAGGTGGTTGAGGGATCCCATGTACAGCCGTGTCCGGCAGCGCTCTCCGAAGCGCTTCTTGCGGTACGCGATGATGTGCCGCGCGACCTTCTCGTAGAAGGCGTTCAGCGTCCCGTCGTCGTGGTCCTTCTTCAGGCTCTCGATGAACGGCTCGTTGGCCATCGCCAGGATGTCGGCCTTGCCCATGGCGGCGTCCAGCACCTTGTCCACCCGCGCCAGTTCGGCGTCCATCTCCGCGCTGTCCACCGAGGGCATCGCGCGGTGGTTGTACGGGAACTTCAGCGACAGAACCGTGCCGTACCCCTTGTCGTGCCCGCTCAGGAGCGCCTTGACGGCGGCCTGTTGCCGGGCGGGGGTCTTGTCGATCTCCGGCATCGGCACGAACCCGCGGAGCCAGCCCGCGGAGAGGCCCTCCAGCATGGACGAGTCCATCGTGGAGGGGTCCTCGTTGAAGTTGGCCCCCAGCACGCCGCTCGGGGCGACGGCCCGCTTCCCGGATGTGTTCTCGCTCGTGTTCTCGCCGCTCCCGGTCTTCCCGCCGGTGTCCTGACAGCCCGTGGTGAGGAGGGCCGCGCCGGAGGCACCCAGGAACCCCCGGCGCGACATCGGCTCGCGCTCGTTCCGAATTCGCATCCTCCATTCCTACGGATGGGGAAGGCAATTCGGCAACGTGGGCAGGGCAGCCGTCAGCGGTGGAAGAGACGCAGCGGAAAGGCGTCGGCGATCGCGCGGTAGCCCGCCGGGTTGAGGTGCAGGTGATCGCCCGTGTCGAGGTCCGGGCGCAGCCGCCGCGGAGCGTCCTGGTCCCGGGTCGCCCGGTCCAGGTCCACGACGGCGTCGAAGCGGCCGCTGGTCCGTATCCAGTCGTTGACCCGCTGCCGCGCCGCCTCGCGGTGGCCCGCCGCGTCGTCGTACGGGGTGCTGCCGCCGAACGGGGTGAGGGTGGCGCCGTAGACGCGGATGCCCTGCGCGTGGGCGCGCACGATGATCTGGCCGTAGGCGGAGATGAGCCGGTCCGCGATGTCCTGCTGTCCGCCGGGGGTGGCGGGGGCGGTGCCGATGTCGTTGATGCCTTCGAAGACGACCAGGGAGGTGACGCCGCTCTGCGCCAGCACGTCACGGTCCAGGCGGGCGAGGCCGTTCGGGCCCAGCCCGTCCTGGAGGAGCCGGTTGCCGCCCGCCGCCTGGTTCAGCACCGCGGCGTCGGCCGTCCGGTGGTCCGCGCGCAGACGGGCCGTCAGCTGGTCCGTCCAGCGGTCGTTGTGGTTGGTGGTGGAGCCCCTGCCGTCGGTGAGCGAGTCGCCCAGTACGGCGGTGGCCCTGGTGCGCGCCGTCGACCACACCTCGACGCCGCTCAGGAAGTACCAGTGCTCGACCGGGGTCGCCCCCTTCAGGTCGGCGGCCTCCACGTGGTCGCCGCGCAGCAGATGGGAGGCGGTGCGCGAGCCGGGGTGGGAGGTGATGGCGGTCGACTGCTGCCCGGTGGCCAGGTGCATGGTCACGGTGAGGTTCGAGCCCGGCGGCAGCCGGAAGTCCAGCGGGTCGGACACCACCAGCGCGCCCATCGGCACCGTCGTGGCGGCGCGGCCGTCGAAGGTGACGGGCCGGGAGGTGCCCGGTTCGATCGCGCTCGCCCCCGCCCGGCCGTCCACGGGACGGGCCACGGAGACGCGGGTGATGGGCAGCGGCGCGCCGCCGAAGGCGTTGGAGAAGCGGAGCCGCAGCTGGCGGCCGCCCACCGACACGTGCACGGTCTGCCGCAGGGTGCTGTCGGTGAGGACCGCGCCGTCCCCGGTGTACGGCGGGGGCGGCATGTTGCCCGGCTCGGTCAGCTGGGGCATGGACGTCCAGGTGCCCACCCAGTGGCTGCCCGGACGCGGCTTGCCCTCCTCGGCCGGTGCGGTGCGCGCCCGGCTCCGCTCGGCTCCCTGGGCCACGGACACCAGCGCCACGACGAGGAGAACCGCCACCAGCGGACCAAGTCTTCGAAGCATGCCTCGCATGGAACGTCCTCTCCAGCAGGGGGACTTGACGCACCCACCCTGCCCACCGGAGCGCCGGGGAACCCCCGCTACGATCGGCACGTCACATGAGCCCGCTCCGGGGGCTTCGCAAGGGGGATACTCGTGCCCGCACCGACCATGGCCCACCGCACCGACACACCCGCCGTCGCGCTGGGCCCCACCGCCGTGGTCCTCGGTCTCTTCTCCGTCGTCGGTGTCCTCGCCATCGTCGGCGTACTGCCGTCCGTGCTGTTGGCCTTCACCCTCCCGCTGGTGCCCATCGCCGGGGGCCTCGCCGTCGTCCTCGGCGCCATGGGCGTCCACCACGCCCGCCGTGGTGCGGGCCGTCTGGGGATGGCCGTCGCCGGAACCGTTCTCGGCGGTCTCGGCTTCGTGGGTGTGGTCGCTCTCCTCTTCATGGTCAGCGTCTGATCTTCATGGTCAGCGGCTGAGAGATCGGTTGGCTGGCGCCCCTGCCGCCGCTGCCGCCATCCCGTACACCTCACCCACCTGCGGCGATGAACCGGGTTGATTTCCGATACGTCGGAGGTCTTCCCATGGTTCCCCACGGCCTGCACCATGCCGGGTAGTTCATCACCAGGTATGGGAGGCACATACGTGACCCCGACAACAGGGAACGGGATCTCTCGAAGAGGTGTGATCGGCTCGGCGGCCGCGATCGGCACCGTCGGCACCGCGGGCTGGCTGACCGGATCCGGCACCGCCTGGGCCACGCCCCCGCCGGACGCGGGCCGGGCGGGAAACCTGACCGAACGCGTGGTCAGGGCCGCGGCCCTGCGGTGGCGCCGGCTGCCCGGCGACTGGAAGGACGGCCCCTTCCTCGCCAACGGACTGCTCGGCGCGCAGGTCTACCGGGGCGCGACCCCCAACTCCGTGAAAGTCATGGTCAGCCACAGCCAGGTGCAGGACCAGCGGCCCCAGTGGCGCGCCCCGTACGGCTTCTCACGGCTGCCCATCGGCCACTTCGACCTCACCCTGGCCGGGGAGGTGACCGGCATCGACTGGACCCTCGACCTGTGGGACGCCGAGCTGCGCGGCACCGTCACCACCACCCGGGGCAGCGTCCGCTTCTCGATGCTCGTGCACAACGCCCGTACCGCGCTGCTGATCTCCACCCGCCCCAGCGCGGGCGAGGCGGCGGCGGCCTGGTCGTTCACCTGGCTGCCCGCCGCCTCGCCGCGCACCAAGGACAAGCCCGCCGACTACACGGGCAACCCCGACCCCCGCACCGGCACCGCGGGTGCCACCGGCTACGTCGAGCAGCCGCTCATCGCGGGCGGCGGCTGGACCACCGCGTGGCGCGAACGCCGCGTCGGCACCGGCAGACTGCTCGCCGCGCACATCGTCTACCGCTACCCCGAAGACCTGTCGCGCACCACGGAGCTGGCCGTCGCCGAAGTGGCCCGCACCCTGGCCGCGGACCCGGACGACCTGGTGAGTGAACACCGCGCCTGGTGGCACCGCTTCTACCGGCGCAGCCTGCTGTCCGTACCCGACAAGCGCCTCCAGGACTTCTACTGGATCCAGCTCTACAAGGCGGCCTGCGCCACCCGGGCGGGCGGCCCCTCGATGTCCGAGTGGGGCCCCTGGTATCCGGAGACCGGCGGCAGCTGGACCGCCGTGTGGTGGAACCTCAACGTGCAGATCGCCACCTGGCTGATCCAGGGCTCCAACCACCTCGAACTCGACTCCGTCACCTCCACCTTCAAGGACTTCGAGCAGTACCTGCCGCTCTCGGTCCCGCCGCAGTACCAGGACGGGCAGACCTACGCCCTCGCCCACCCCTCCGACTGGAAGCTGCGCCCCGGCGCCAAGACCGTCGGTATCCCCGGCACCTCCACCAAGACCGACAACAACGGCAACCTCATCTGGGCCATGCACAACGTCTGGCTCAGCTACCGCCACACCATGGACACCCGCATCGTGCGCGACGTCCTCTACCCGATCCTGGTCAAGGCGGTGAACTTCTACGACCACTTCCTGTACGAGGGCGGTGACGGCAAGCTGCACCTCCCGCTCACCCGCTCACCCGAGTGGGCGGACGCCGAGGACTGCGTCTACGACCTCTCCCTGCTCCGCTGGGGCTGCGCCACGCTCCTCGACTGCCTGCGGATCCTCCGTACGGACCATCCGCGCGCCGCGCGCTGGCGCGAGATCCTGAAGCGCCTGGTGGCCTACCCGCGCGACGCGACCGGCGTCATGATCGGTGCGGGCAAGCCGCTCACCGAATCCCACCGCCACTTCTCCCACATGCTGTGGCTGTTCCCGC
The DNA here is from genome assembly GCF_042731515.1 of Streptomyces sp. NPDC059850. NCBI lineage: Bacteria > Bacillati > Actinomycetota > Actinomycetes > Kitasatosporales > Streptomycetaceae > Streptomyces > Streptomyces sp. NPDC059850. The sequence goes on along the minus strand of NZ_JBHWJI010000004.1, from coordinate 98,757 downwards.
TGCACGAGCTGGACTGGGACCGGCCTGGCGACCGGGACATCATGCGGACCACCTTCGACCACTGGGTCAAGGACCGCGCCCTGTGGGCCGGTTACAGCTACGCCGCCGCCTCGTCGATGACCTCGCGGATGGACCGCCCCGAGGAGGCCCTCGACTTCCTCACCTTCTTCACCGGCGGCAACGTCATCAACAACGCCTGGATGACCGAGAACACCATGTACGTCGAGGGCGGAAACCTCGGCATCGAGAGCCCCCTGACGGCGACCCAGTCGGTGCTGGACATGGCCGTGCAGAGCCATGGCGGCGTGGTGCGGGTCTTCCCCTCCGTATCGCGGCGCTGGCCCGACTTCTCGGTCCAGTCCCTGCGCGCCCAGGGCGCGTTCCTGATCGACGCGGACCGCTCGGGCGGCCGTACCCGGTGGGTGCGCGTGCACAGCGAGGCGGGCGCGCCCCTGGTGCTGGACCACGGCATCCGTGGCGCCGTCGACGTACGGGACGAGCGCGGCCGGGCGCTGCGGTACCGGGAGACGGGACCCGGCCGCATCGAGATCCCGCTCCGCCGGGACGAGACGGCCCTCGTCGCCCCGCGCGGCACCCGCCCCGACCCGGCCCCGCGCGACGTACCGGCCATCGGCGACGCCAAGCCGTGGGGGCTGCCGGACTAGGGATCGTTGTCCGGAAGCCACTCCAGGGCGAACCAGAGGTCCATCCGCACCGCCGCGTCCTGGAGGTCGGCGCCGAGGAGCCCGGCGACCCGGGTCAAGCGGTGGCGCACGGTGTTGCGGTGGACCCGCAGCTCGGCGGCCGTACGGTCCCAACTGCCGTGGAACGTCAGCCAGGTCCGCAGGGTGCCGAGCAGTACGGCGGCGCCCGGCGGACCGGCCCCGCCGAGCGCGGCGAAGCGGGCCCGGGCGAACTCCCGGGCGTCGGCGGGCGAGACGAGGGAGTGCACGGCCGGTGCCGTGTCCTCGTGCACCAGGGCCGCCACCTCGGCGGCGATCGCACGCCGCAGCGCCCGCCCGGCCCGGGCGTCGGCGCGCGGCAGGTCGGCCGCGGGGGAGGGGGCGCTGAAGCCGAGGGTCCACCCGAGGGCGGCGGCCTGCGCGGGGACGCGCGGACGGGTGTCCGGCGCGCAGGGGACGAGCGCCCGCAGCGCCGGACCGTCGATGTGCACGTACGGAGTGCCGAGCGCCGTACCGAGGGTGGCGAGCTGCGCCGGGTCCTGCCCCTGCCGCGACCGGTGGGGATCCTGCCGTCCGTGGACCACGACCCAGTGGTCGTGCGCCGGATGTTCGGAGGGTACGAGGGCGGGCGCGACCTCCGCCGGGGTGGCGCCGAGCAGGAGCCGCACGAGCGCTCCGGCGCTGTGGCTGCCGGTGTTCAGGGCATGCCGCGGGCTGGTGAGCAGGGACAGCAGGACGGTGGCCGTGCTGGTCACCTGCCGGTGGACCAGCGGCAGGGTGGCGGTGGTGGCGGCCTGGCCGAGCGCCAGCGTCGTGGTGCCGGCGGCGCCGGGCAGCGTGTGCACGGTCAGATGCACACCGTCGTGGTGGTGGGCAGCCGCCGCGGGCGGTGGCTGCCCGCCCGCGGCCCGGCCGGTGGCGGGGCGGGATGTCGTACGGACGGCGAGGTCGCGCAGCAGAGCGGGCACCGGCTCCGGGGGACGCCTGCCCGCACGGAACAGTTCGTTGCCCCGGCCGTCGAAGAGCACCGACCAGGTGCCGGTGTGGGCGCTGAGCTGGGTGAGTACGGCCTGCAGCGCGTCCGGACGGGCGGCGGCCGAGGCGAGGGCCGACTGCGCCTGCGAGACCTTCTTCAGGTCGCGGTTGCGGGCCTCGGCGATGGCGGCGTACGTGGCCCGGCCGACGGCCACGAACGGAGTGTGCGGCGGCAGCCGCAGCAGCGGCAGCCCATGGCGGTCGCACGCGGCGATCAGCTCGGCCGGTACGTCCTCGTGCACCGGGGCCACGCCGAAGCCGAGGGCGGCGACCCCGGCCGCCACCACGCGCGCCACATAGGTGTCGATGCCGTCCGCGTCGGGCGGCAGCCGCACTCCGGCGGTGAGGAGGAGTTCGCCGCCCACGAGATAGGGCGTGGGGTCCTCGATCTCGGTGGTGCCGACCGTGCCGATGCGCCGCTCCCCGGCGGGCCCGGCGACTTGGCGCAGGCCCAGCGAGGAGTCGGCGAGCAGCACGCCGAGGGGGACGGACAGTGGATCGTGCTCGGTCACAAGGCAGGGATCCTCTCATCCCGCGGCACCGCGCCGGGGTGTCGGATTCGTCCAACGCGCGGTTTCACATGAGGCGAATCCGCGGGTTCAGCGCCAGTGTGCACCGTGGATAAGGTCACGCATCACCCCCCCCACGCCGTACTGCTTCGGAGGACCTGATGGCCGTCGACTACCTCGTCATGCTCGGATATCTGCTGGCCATCGTGGGTGTCGGCTGGTGGGGCAAGAGACTCGCCTCATCCAAGAGCGACTTCCTGGTCGCCGGGCGGCGGCTGGGCCCGCTGATGTACACGGGCACGATGGCCGCCGTCGTCCTCGGCGGCGCCTCCACCATCGGCGGGGTACGCCTGGGCTACACCTACGGTGTCTCCGGCGCCGCGATGGTGTTCGCCATCGGTCTCGGGCTGCTGGCCCTCAGCGTGTTCTTCTCCGCCCGGATCGCCCGGCTGCGCGTCTACACCGTCGCCGAAATGCTCTCCCTGCGCTACGGCGACGCCGCGAGCGTGATCTCCGGCCTGGTGATGTGGGTCTACACCCTGATGCTGGCCGTGACCTCGACGATCGCGTACGCCAGCGTCTTCGATGTGCTCTTCGACGTGCCGCGCTGGGCCGCGGTCGTCATCGGCGGAACCATCGTCGTGGGCTACTCGGCGCTCGGCGGCATGTGGTCCATCACGCTCACCGACATGGTGCAGTTCGTGATCAAGAGCATCGGCGTGCTCGTCCTGCTGCTGCCCATCGCGGTGATCAAGGCCGGGGGATTCTCCGCGATGGCGGACCGGCTGCCGCACGACTACTTCTCCCCGGCCTCCATCGGCGGGCAGACCCTCTTCACCTATGTGCTGATCTACACGTTCGGCATGCTCATCGGGCAGGACATCTGGCAGCGGGTCTTCACCGCCCGCAACGACCGGGTGGCCACCTGGGGCGGTACCGCCGCCGGGATCTACTGTCTCGTCTACGCCCTGGCCGGAGCCGTCATAGGCATGGCGACCAAGGCGCTGTACCCGCATCTGGCCAGTGCCGACCAGGCGTTCGCCACCATCGTCCAGCACACCCTGCCCACCGGTGTCAGGGGGCTCGTCCTCGCCGCCGCCCTGTCGGCGATGATGTCCACCGCCAGCGGCGCCCTGATCGCCTCGGCCACGGTCGCCAACAACGACATCTGGGCCCGGCTGCGACGCCGCACCACCGAGGCCACGGACGGCCCGGACGATCGCGACGAGATCCGCTCGAACCGGCTGGCCATCGTCGTCCTCGGTGTGACCGCCATCGTCATCGCGTGCGTCCTGGGCGATGTCCTCGCCGCGCTCACCGTCGCCTACAACCTCCTGGTCGGCGGCCTGCTGGTGCCCATCCTCGGCGGGCTGGTGTGGAAGCGCGGCAACCTGCCCGGTGCCCTGGCCGCGATGATCGCGGGTGGCCTCACGGTGATCACGCTCATGGTGGTCGAGGGGCTGCTCGCCAACGAGCCGATCTACTTCGGCCTGCTCGCCGCCCTGGTCGCCTACGTGGCCGTCAGCCTCGCCACCAAGCCGACCGAGGAGGCCGCGGTCGACGCCTGGCGCCGCCGCGTGGCGGGCGAACCGGCCACCGCGCCCGAACCCGCACCCGCACCCGTGACCGTCTGAGCCGGAGCGAATCCACCGTCACCCCCACGACCCGAGGACTCACCCCGTGACCGCTTCGACCCCCCACCACACCGATCCGGCCGCCCCGGACACCTCCGCCGAGGAGGCGCGGCTGCGCCGCGAACTCGCCGCGGTCTACCGCCTGGTGGCGCACTTCCGGATGACCGACCTGATCTTCACCCACATCAGCGCCCGCGTCCCCGGCCCCGAACACCACTTCCTGATCAACCCGTACGGTCTCCTCTTCGAGGAGATCACCGCGTCGAACCTCGTCAAGGTCGATCTGTCCGGCCGTCCCGTCGAGGAGACCCCGCATCCGGTCAACCCCGCCGGGTTCGTCATCCACAGCGCCGTCCACGCCTCCCGGCCCGACGCCCACTGCGTCCTGCACACCCACACCAAGGCGGGCTGCGCCGTCGCCGCCCAGGCGGACGGGCTGCTGCCGCTCAACCAGATCTCCCTGGAGTTCTACGGCAGGCTCGGCTACCACGACTACGAGGGCGTCGCACTCAACCTCGCCGAACAGCGGCGGCTCGTCGCCGATCTCGCGGGTCACCCGGCGATGATCCTGCGCAACCACGGCCTGCTGACCGTCGGGGAAACCCCGGCCCAGGCCTTTCTGCGCATGTACTACCTGGACAAGGCGTGCGAGATCCAGATCGCGGCGACGGCCGGGGGCGCGAAGCTCGTCACGCCGCCTCCGGACATCTGTGAGTTGACGGCCCGTCAGCTCGATGGCGAGGACGACGGCTCCGACTTGCAGGACGACCAGGCGTACGACCTGGCCTGGGCGGCGCTGCTGCGGCTCGTGGAGCGCGTCGCTCCCGACTACAAGGACTGAAAAGGGCTGAACGGGCGGGGGTCAGGAGTGCGACGGGCCGGTCTGGGCGTCGCGCTCCGCCTGCTCGGCCTTCTTCTCCTTGATCCGCACGGCTTCCTTCCGCACCTCGGCCTGGGTGGCGCGCTCCTTCTCCAGCCACTCGGGCTGCTCCGCCTTCAGGGCGTCGATCTGCTCGGTGGTGAGGGCCTCGGTGATCCCGCCGCGCGCCAGGCCCGCGATGGAGGTGCCCAGCTTCGCCGCGACCACCGGCCGGGGGTGCGGGCCGTTGCGGCGCAGTTCCCGCAGCCACTCGGGCGGATCGGTCTGGAGGGCGTTGAGTTCGGCCCGTGAGACGACGCCCTCCTGGAACTCGGCGGGGGTGGCCTGGAGGTACACACCCAGCTTCTTCGCCGCGGTGGCGGGCTTCATCGTCTGGGTGGTCTGGTGCGACTTCATGGAGTCAAGGGTATCGAGCGCGCGGGCGGCCCCGGACCACGGCCCGGTCCGGCGCGACCGGTAGCCTGGCGGGGTGACAGGCTCGGAAGCATCCCCTACGTTCCGGCTCGCGTATGTCCCGGGGGCGACGCCCGCCAAGTGGGTGCGGATCTGGAACGAGCGCCTGCCCGACGTCCCCCTGACCCTCATCCCGGTGTCCGCCGCCGAAGCGCCCGAGGTGCTGCGGGGCGGCGACGCCGACGCGGGTCTGGTGCGGCTGCCGGTGGACCGTACGGTGTTCAGCGCGATCCCCCTCTACACCGAGACGTCGGTGGTCGTGGTGCCGAAGGACCACATCGTGGCGGCGGTCGAAGAGGTGACCGCCGACGACCTGGCCGAGGACATCGTGCTGCACCCCCTGGACGACGTGATCGGCTGGGAGCGGCTGCCGGGGCGGCCCGCCATCGAGCGCCCCGCCACGACGGCGGACGCCATCGAGCTGGTGGCGGCCGGAGTGGGCGTGCTGGTCGTGCCGCAGTCGCTGGCCCGGCTGCACCACCGCAGGGACCTCACGTACCGGCCGGTCACGGACGCGCCCCAGTCGAGCGTCGCGCTGTCCTGGCCGGAGGACGCGACCACCGACCAGGTGGAGGACTTCATCGGGATCGTTCGCGGACGTACGGTCAACAGCACCCGGGGCCGCGCCCAGCCCCCGGAGCAGCCGAAGCGCAAGCCCACGGCGGGCAAGGCGGCGTCCGGCAAGACGCCCGGGCCGGGGAAGAGCCCGCGAGGCCGTTCCGCGGCCCCCAAGGGCGGCGGCAAGGGCGGCGGCAAGGGCGGCGCCAAGCGCGGCAAACCCCGCCGCCGCTCCTAGCGAGAGGCGGTCCCGGGCGCCCCGGCCCGCAGCCCGTCCATCACCAGGTCCAGGAGCCGCCCGGCGCACCCCTGCCAGTCCCCGCAGGGGTCGATCTGCCAGAGCCCGGCGATGGCGAGCATGAAGTCGTCCGGGGTGACCCCCGGGCGGATCGTGCCCGCCTCCTCGTTCGCTGTCAGGAGGAGCGCGACGGCCGAGGTCAGCGAACCGCGTGCCAGCTGGACCAGGCCACCGTGCGTGGTGGCCTTGAGCAGCGCACCGGCCAGCCCCGCCTTGGTCATGGCGTACTGGGCGAGCCGGTCCATCCACTCCCGCAGTGCCTGTTCCGGGGCGCGGGTGCGGAGCAGCTGGGCCGCGGCGTCGGCGACCTGCTGCACCTCGTAGCGGTAGACCTCCAGGACCAGCGCCTCACGGTTGGGGAAATTCCGGTAGAACGTTCCCTGCCCGACGCCCGCCTTCTTCGCGATCGCGCTCAGCGGGGCGTCCGCCGAGCACGTCAGCTCCGCCAGGGCCACTGCGAGGATGCGCTCGCGATTCCGTTGCGCGTCCGAGCGCAGTGGGGTGTCCTTCTTCTCGGGCACTCGTCCTCCTTTCCGGAATCGCCAACGGGCCGCCCTTGCTAACCGGACAACTGTCCGATAAGTTCATAGCAGCCGGACAACTGTCCACTTAGGTCTACCTTACCGGCAGATCCGGCCAGTGCGAACGCCCGGTGCGAGCGGCCGGTGCCGGTCGCCACCAGCCCGCTCACCCTTCCAGACTCTTCCCGGGCCCGCCCGGACCACTCCCGCCCCCCGTCTGCCCGGATCATTTCGCTCGACGCGCACCAGCTACGCGAAAGAAGACTGATCATGGCTCCAACCTCCCCGACGTCCAGCGCCATCACGCTGAACATCAACGGCGAGAAGCACACCCTGCCCGTCGACCACCGCACCACCCTGCTCGACGCCCTGCGCGAACGTCTCGATCTGACCGGCACGAAGAAGGGGTGCGACCAGGGTCAGTGCGGCGCCTGCACCGTACTGCTCGACGGCCGCCGGGCCGTCTCGTGTCTCCAGCTCGCGGTGGCCGCCGAGGGGCGCGAGATCGTCACCATCGAAGGCGTGGCCGACGGCGAGGACCTGCACCCGGTGCAGCAGGCCTTCCTCGACCTCGACGGCTACCAGTGCGGCTACTGCACCCCCGGGCAGATCTGCTCGGCCATCGCCGTGATCGAGGAACACGCGGCGGGCTGGCCGAGCGCCGCGACCCAGGACGTACGGCCGGACGCGGGAGTCCAGCCGCTGACCGCCGAGGAGATCCGGGAGCGGATGAGCGGCAACCTGTGCCGCTGCGGCGCGTATGTGTCGATCGTCGAGGCGGTCGCACGGGCGGCGGAGGCCGCACAGCCACCAGCGGGTGGCTCGGGTGACGGTATCGGCGCGACGGAAGCGGAGGCAGCGGTATGAGGGAATTCGGGTACGAGCGGGTGCACGACGTCTCCGGGGCCGTGGCCCTGCTGGGCGCCGACCCCGACGCGCGCTACCTCGGCGGTGGCACCAACCTGGTCGACCTGATGAAGACCGGGGTGGAGCGGCCCGCGCGCCTCGTCGACGTGCGCGACCTCCCCCTCGACCAGATCGAGGCCACGGAGGACGGCGGATTGCGCATCGGCGCGACCGTCACCAACAGCGACCTCGCCGCCCACCCCGAGGTGCGCACCCGCTACCCGGCGCTGGCCCAGGCCGTGCTGGCCGGAGCCTCCGGGCAGCTGCGCAACATGGCCACGGTCGGCGGCAACCTGCTCCAGCGCACCCGCTGCGGCTACTTCACCGACACCGCCAAGCCCTGCAACAAGCGGGTCCCCGGCAGCGGTTGTCCCGCCATCGAGGGCGAGCACCACAACCACGCGATCCTCGGCGCCTCCGAGCACTGCGTGGCCACCCACCCCTCGGACATGGGGGTGGCGCTGGCCGCCTTCGACGCCGTCGTGCACTACGAAACGGCCGATGGGCCGGGCGAGTTGCCGTTCGCGTCGTTGTATCTGCCGGTGGGGGACACCCCGCACCTGGAGACCGCCCTGCCGTCCGGCGCGCTGATCACCGGCATCACCCTGCCGCCCGCCCCGGTCGCCACCGTCTCGCGCTACCGGAAGGTGCGTGAGCGCGCCTCCTACGCGTTCGCGATCGGCTCGATCGCCGCCGCCCTCGACGTCCGCGACGGCGTCGTCCACGAAGTGCGCCTGGCCTTCGGGGCGGTGGCGTCCCGGCCGTGGCGGGCCCGGGAGGCCGAGCGGGTGCTGACCGGGGGCCCGGTGAGCGCCGAGGCGTTCGCCGCCGCAGCCGACGCCGAACTGGCGGCCGCAAAGACACTGCCGCACAACGGATACAAGGTGACGCTGATGCGCAACCTCGTCGTGGCCATGCTGTCCGAACTCGCCGAGGAGGCCGCCCGATGACCACGACGACCGGAACCGCCGCCGTCACCCCGTCCGTCGGAGCCGCGCGCACCCGCGTGGAGGGCCGCGAGAAGGTCACCGGCGCGGCCCGCTACGCCGGTGAGATCCCCTTCGCCGATCTGGCCCACGGCTGGCTGGTGGTGTCCACCATCGCCCGCGGCCGCATCAGCTCGGTGGAGACCGCGCCCGTCGAGGCGATGCCCGGCGTCCTCGCCGTCCTGCACCACGGCAACGCCCCGCGCGTCGACGGCGACTACGTCGGCCTGCTGGGCAAGCCCGACCCGACCATCACGCTCTTCCAGAACGACCGGGTGCCGTTCGCGGGCTGGCCCGTGGCGCTGGTCGTGGCGCAGACGCCGGAGCAGGCCCGGGAAGCCGCCGAGGCGCTGGAGGTCCGGTACGAGGAGGAGCCGCACGACGTGGCGTTCTCCGCCGGGCGCACCGGTACGTACGTACCGGAGGAGCAGCAGGCGGAGACCGAGAAGGGCGACATCGAGGCCGGACTCGCCGAGGCGGCCTTCGTCGTGGACGCGGAGTACACCACTCCGGAAGAGCACCACGCCATGATGGAGCCGCACGCGGCCACCGCCCGCTGGGACAGCGGACGGCTGGAGGTCGTCGACTCCAACCAGGGCAGCATGTGGGTGGCCGACGAGCTGGCGAAGATGTTCTCCCTCGACCCGGCCTCGGTCCGGGTGCGCTCCGAACACGTCGGCGGCGGCTTCGGCTCCAAGGGGCTGCGCCCGCACCAGGTGGCCGCCGTGATGGCCACGACCACCCTCCACCGCCCGGTCCGGGTCGTCCTGACGCGCCGCCAGATGTTCGCCATCACCGGCTACCGCAGCCCCACCGCGCAGCGGATCAGGCTCGGCGCCGACGCGGACGGGCGGCTGAGCGTCTTCGACCACCAGGCCCAGAGCCTCACGTCGACGGTGCACGAGTTCATCGAGCGCAGCGCCGACTACGGGCGCGCGATGTACGACGCCGACGCGCACCACACCGTCAACCGCCTGGTGAAGCTCGATGTGCCGACACCGACCTTCGTGCGCGCGCCGGGCGAGGCACCCGGCTCGTTCGCGCTGGAGTCCGCGATCGACGAACTCGCCGAGAAGTGCGGCCTCGACCCGATCGCGCTGCGGGCCCGCAACGAACCCGAGGCGGGCCCGGTGTCCGGGCTGCCGTTCAGCACCCGCAGGCTGAACGACTGCTTCGCGGAGGGCGCCCGCAGGTTCGGCTGGGCGGACCGCGACGCGCGTCCCGGGCTGCGCCGCGAGGGCCGCTGGCTGCTCGGCACCGGCACGGCGGCGGCCACCTTCCCCTCGGGTGTCGCCCCGTCCACCGCGGCCGTGACCGCCGAGTCGGACGGCACGTTCACGGTGCGGATCACCGCGGCCGACATCGGCACCGGAGCCAGGACCGCGCTGACCCAGATCGCCGCGGACGCGCTGGAGGTGACGCCGAGCCGCATCCACATGCGGATCGCGGACAGCGACTTCGGGCAGGCGATGATCGCCGGTGGCTCCATGGGCACCCGCTCCTGGGCCTGGGCCGTCACCTCCGCGGCGAAGGAGCTGCGCGAGAAGCTGGCCCTCGGCGGCACCATCCCGGAGGAGGGCATCACCGCCCGGTCGGACACCTCCGAGGCCGTCTTCGCGCTCGCCAAGAAGGAACGGCACTCCTACGGAGCGCAGTTCGCCGAGGTCGCCGTGGACGCCGCCACGGGCGAGGTCCGGGTGCGGCGCATGCTCGGCATCTTCGCCGCGGGCCGCATCGTCAACCCGCTGACCGCGCGCAGCCAGTTCATCGGCGGCATGACCTGGGGCCTGTCCATGGCGCTGCACGAGGAGGCCATCCGGGACGAGGCCTTCGGCAGCCACGTCGGCCCCGACCTCGCGGGCTATCACGTCGCCGCGCACGCCGATGTGCCGCCGATCGAGGTGGGCTGGGTGGACGACCCGGACCCGGACGACCCGGTCGGCATCAAGGGCATCGGCGAGGTCGGCATCGTCGGAGCGGCGGCGGCCATCGCCAACGCCGTCTGGCACGCGACCGGTGTGCGCCACCGCCACCTGCCGATCCGCCCCGACCGCGTTCTGCTGGCGGGCACCGCGCCAGGTGGGGACGGGGATGCTTGATATCGCCACCGAGCTGAACCGGTGGGCCGAGGAGGGCCGGGACTTCGCCGTCGCCACCGTCGTGGCCGTCGGTGGCAGCGCGCCGCGTGGTCCCGGCGCCGCCCTCGCCGTCGACGCCGGGGGCACGGCCATCGGCTCGGTCTCCGGCGGCTGCGTGGAGGGGGCGGTCTACGAGCGCTGCCTCCAGGCGCTCCAGGACGGCACGACCTTCCTGGAGCGGTTCGGGTACAGCGACGAGGACGCGTTCGCGGTGGGGCTGACCTGCGGCGGTGAGCTGGAGGTCCTGGTCACGCCGGTGCGCGCGGACGCGCCGGTCCGGGCGGTGTTCGCGGCGGCCCTGTCGGCCGCCGCCCGTGGGGAGACGGCCGCGGTCGCCCGGGTCTCCCGGGGCCCGGCCGACCTCCTCGGCCGGGCGCTCCTGGTCCGCCCGGACGGCTCGTACGAGGGCGGCCTCGGGAGCAGCCCGGAGCTGGACCGTACGGCGGCGGACGAGGCGGGCGCGCTGCTCGCCTCGGGCCGCACCGGCGCGTTCACTCTCCCCGAGGCCGGTGGGGCCGGTGGCCTCACCGTCTTCGTCGAGTCGAGCGTGCCGCCGCCCCGGATGATCGTCTTCGGCGCCGTGGACTTCGCCTCGGCCCTGGCGCGCACCGGCAAGTTCCTCGGCTACCACGTGACCGTGTGCGACGCCCGCCCGGTCTTCGCCACCCGGGACCGCTTCCCCGACGCCGACGAGATCGTGGTCGACTGGCCGCACCGCTATCTGCGCGACACGGCCACCGACGCCCGAACGGTGCTGTGCGTGCTCACCCATGACGCCAAGTTCGATGTGCCGCTGCTGGAGGAGGCCCTGCGGCTGCCCGTCGCGTTCGTCGGCGCCATGGGCTCGCGCCGTACCCACGACGACCGCACCCGCAAGCTGCGCGAGGCCGGTCTCACCGACCGCGAACTGGCCCGGCTGCGCTCGCCGATCGGCCTCGACCTCGGCGCCCGTACGCCCGAGGAGACCGCGCTGTCCATCGCGGCGGAGATCGTCGCGGCCAAACGGGGCGGCACGGGCGTGCCGTTGACCGGCTCGAAGACACCGATCCACCGCGAGACCAACGGACAATTGACGAAGATCATCTCTGGTTGACAGCGATCCGGCATGGCGGAAAGGCTCGTTCATGTCGTGCATCAGACTGAAGACCCAAGGAGTTGATCCAGCCCGGATGCCTTCGTACTACGTGGCTTCCGACATCGGTGGCACCTTCACCGACACTGTCGTGATCGATGACACCGGACGGGTCGGCCGGTACAAGTCCTCCACCGTTCCCGCGAACCCGGCCGAAGGGGTGCTGAACACCCTGGTCGACGCCGCCGAAGAGCGCGGCGTCGGCCTGGCCGAACTGCTCGCGGACGTCGAGATGTTCGCGCATGGCACCACGATCGCCACCAACGCCATGCTCGAAGGCCGCACCAAGAAGGTCGGCCTGATCCAGACCCGTGGCTTCGGGGACACCCTGACGACCATGCGCGGGTTCAAGGGGACCGGCCTCGAAGAGGAGGAGATCAAGCGGTTCCGCACGCTGGTGAAACAGCCTGCGGCCGTGCCCCGTTCGCTGACCGAGGAGGTCACCGAGCGCGTCGACTACGCGGGCCGGGTCGTCTGCCCACTAGACGAGGACGACGTGCGGCGCGCCGTGGCGCGGCTGCGGGACGCCGGGGCCGAGGTGTTCGCCGTCTCGCTCCTCTGGTCCTTCGCCAACGACGCGCACGAGCGCCGGGTCGGCGAGATCGTGGCCGAGGAAGCGCCCGGCGCGAGCGTGACCCTCTCCAGGGAATTCCTGCCACGGATCGGCGAGTACGAGCGCACCCTGACCACCGCGGTCAACGCGGGCCTGCGCCCGCTGCTCGGGGCGTCGCTGGACAGTTTCGAATCCACCCTGGCCAAGGCGGGTCTGCGCACCGGCCCGCTGCTCATGCAGTCCGGCGGCGGGCTGGCCACCTTCGCGGAGGCGGAGAAGCGCGCGGCGGCGGCCGTGATGTCCGGGCCGGTCGGCGGCGTGGTGGCCTCCCAGTACCTGGGCAGCCGGGGCGAGCACCGCAACATCGTCACCACCGACATGGGCGGCACCAGCTTCGACGTCGGGCTGGTGCTGGACGAGCGTCCCGTCATGTCCAACACCACCCTCATCGGCCGCGACCGGCTCGCCCTGCCGTCCGTGGCGGTGCGGGCGATCGGCGCCGGAGCCGGTTCCATCGCCTCCGTACGGGGCGGGGTGCTGACCGTCGGGCCCGAGAGCGCGGGCGCCCACCCCGGCCCGGCCTGTTACGGGCGCGGCGGCGAGCGCCCCACGGTCGCCGACGCGGACCTGGTGCTCGGCTACCTCAACCCGGACAACTTCCTCGGCGGGCGGCTCACCCTCGACGTCGAACGCGCCCGTACCGCCATCGAGGAGCACATCGCCCGGCCCACCGGCTTGAGCGTCGAACAGGCCGCGGAGGGCATCAAGACCATCGTGGACGCGCGGATGGCCGACCTGGTGCGCCAGGTGACCGTGGAACAGGGCTACGACCCGGCCGACTTCTCGGTGTTCGCGTACGGCGGCGCGGGCCCGCTGCACGCCTTCAGCTACGGCGCCGAGCTGGGCTGTCCACGGATCGTCGTGCCGCTGACCGCCTCGGTCCACTCCGCGTTCGGCATCGGCAGTTCGGACCTGACCATGGTCGAGGAGCTGTCCAAGCCGCTCCAGTCGCCGCCCGGCACCACCGACTACGGGGCCGCGCTGCCGCCGGAGGAGATCGAGGCGGCGTTCGGCGCGCTGCGGGAGCGGGCCGTGAAGGGGCTCGTCGAGGCAGGCGCCGACCGGGAGACGGTGACCTTCGCCCGGTCCGTGGAGATCCGGTTCCGGGCCCAGATCCATGTGCTGACCGTCGGCTTCGGGGACGGCCCGATCACCGCCGCCGAGGTGAACGCCATGGTCGAGCGGTTCATCGACACCTACGAGGGCCGGTTCGGCAAGGGCTCGGCGTTCCCCGAGGGCGGTGTGGAGATCACCACCTTCCGGGTCGTCGCGGCGAGCCCGGTGCCCCGCGCCGAACTCGACGCCGTACGTACGCGGGGCACCGCGGAGGTGGACGGGCCGGGCACCCGGCGGGTGTTCAGCGGCGGCGCGTGGACGGACGCCACCGTCTACCGCGCCGACCACCTGCACGAGGGCTTGCGCATCGAGGGCCTGGCCATCGTGGAGATGCCGGACACCACCGTCGTGATCGGCACCGGCCAGGAGGCCGTCGTCGACCGGCTCGGCGGCATCGTGATCCACAACCGCCCCTGAATCCCCCCCACATACGGAGCAACGATGAACACCGCTGCCCCCACACCCCCGGCCGCCGCGAACGGGACGGCCGACTCCGTCAACCCCGTTACTCACGAGGTCATCCGGCACAAGCTCTGGTCCATCAACGCCGAGGGTGCCACCACCGTCGAGCACGTCTCCGGCTCCCCGGTCGTGCACGCCACCGACTACAACTTCGGCATCTACACGGCCTCCGGCGAGATGGCCGTCATCGGCACGTACCTGCTGACCCCGGTCTACACGGGCGCGATGGCGATCGAGGAGTTCCAGCGCCGGTACGACGACATCGAGCCCGGGGACGTCTTCATCATCAACGACCCGTACATCGCCGCGATGCACCAGAACGACGTGCAGTTCTGCAGCCCGGTCTTCCGGGACGGCGAACTCGTCGCCTGGCTCGGCTGCATGGCCCACCAGGTCGACCTCGGCGGCATGGACCCCGGCAGCTGGTGCACCACCGCCACCGACGTCTACCAGGAGGGCATCCGGATCCCGCCGGGCCGGATCGTCCGCAAGGGGACCGTCAACCAGGAGCTGTGGGACACCATCGTCGCCAACTCCCGGATGGCGGGCACGGTCGCCAACGACTTCCGGGCCTTCCTCGCCGGACTGCGCGTCGCCGAGCGGCGCTTCCACGAGCTGTGCGACCGCTACGGCACCGGCCAGGTCCGCACCACGATGGAGCGCACCCTCGACCACAGCGAGGCCCAGCTGCGGGCCATGCTGGAGGAGCTGCCGGACGGGGTGTACGAGCACACCTCGTACCTCGACCGCCCGGACGGCTCGGGGAACGACGGTGACCAGGGCATCGAACTGCTGGAGGTCCCCTGCCGGATGGAGAAGACCGGTGACCGGCTGGTCTTCGACTTCTCCGACTCCAGTCCGCAGAGCCCCGCGTACGGCATGACCACGCGCGGCGGGCTGCTCGGCGCCGTGGCCACGCTCATGCTGTGCACGTTCGGCGCGGAGATCCACTGGAACCACGGCATCATGCGCCCCGTCGAGGTCAAGGCGCCCGACGGGCTGTGCGTGACCGCCGTCGAGCCGATGCCGGTCAGCGGCGGCGCGGCGGGCGCGAACTGGACGGCGACCTGCTCGGCGGGCGGCGCCATCGCGAAGATGCTCAGCTTCTCCGAGACGTACGAGAGCTTCGCCTTCGGCCCGAGCGACGGGTCGTGGCAGCTGAGCCAGTTCGGCGGCGCCGACCAGCACGGGCAGCCGTTCGCCTCGATGTACATGGACTCGCTGATGTGGGGCGGGCCCGCCTTCTCCTTCCGCGACGGCGTGGACGCGGGCGGTGCCATGGTCATCCTCGGAGGCGGCGCGACCGACGTCGAACAGCAGGAGATGCGGCATCCGCTGATGTACCTGTGGCGCCGTCAGGTCGCCGACTCCGGCGGCGCGGGCACCTACCGGGGCGGCAACGGCATCCAGTTCGCCCTCACCCCGATCGACACCCCGGAGGTGACCGGCGTCCTCGGCACCCACGGGGTGTCGCTGCCGAACCGCACCGGCCTCTTCGGCGGTCTGCCCGGCTCGTGCGCCCGCTTCGAGCGCGTCACCTCCGCGGCCCCGCTGGACCGGCTGGCATCCGGTCAGGCCATCACCCGGATCGCCGACCTCGGCGGCAGCCACGAGACGCTGCCCGGCGTTTCCCCGGCGGCCCGCATCGCCCACGGCGACGTCTTCGAGTGCACCGTCCAGAACGGCGGCGGCTACGGCGACCCGCTGCTGCGCGACCCCGCCAGGGTCGCCGCCGACGTGGAGCGCCACGCGGTGACCCCGGAATCCGCCACCCGGCTGTACGGGGTCGCCCTGACCCCGGACGGCGGCGTGGACGAGCCCGCGACCGAGGCCCACCGCCAGCGGATCCGCGAGGACCGCCGCGCCCGCATGACGGCCCCGGCCGCCGGGGCCCCCGCCGCTACGGGGGAGCCCACCGGGATCTGGGGCAGCGCCCTGGCCACCTTCCCCGGCCCGGACGGGCGGCAGGCCGCCGCCTGCCGCCACTGCGGAGCCGGGCTCGGCACGCTGGCGGACGGCTGGGAAGCCCTCGCGGGCCGGGTCACGCTCGGCCCGGATGACCTGGGCCGGGACGTCCGCGTCCACGACGCGCTCACCGTCGTCGCCTATGTGTGCCCGCACTGCGTGACGTCCCTGTGGGTCGACACGGAGCCGGTCGCGGGCAAGCCCTGGCGGGACTTCGCCCCGCGCGTCTGAGCGGCGTTTACGGCGTCTGTGTGCCCCGGTCCGGATTCCGGCCGGGGCACACGTACGGATCAACTGCCGGACGTCACCCAGTCGTACGCCGCCCCCGCGTCGAACTCGCCCTGCCCGCCCCGGAAGATCAGCCCCGCGTGGTCGTACGCCGAACCGCTACCGGCCGCGTGCTCGTCGTACGGGACGGCGACGCAGCGCATCCCGGCCCGCCGCGCCGCCTCCACCCCGGGCCCGGCGTCCTCGACCACCACACAGTCGGCCGGATCGGTGGCCAGCAGCCGCGCGGCCGCCAGGAAGACATCCGGTTCCGGCTTGCCCCGGCCGGTGTCCTCCGCCGAGACGTACAGCGGCAGCAGCGTGTCCAGACCGGTGGCGGCGAGCGCGGCCTCGATCGCGGACCGGGAGGAGCCGGACGCCACGGCGAGCGGATGCCCGGCGTCGCGCAGCCGCTCGGCGAACGCCCGCATCTCGGGGAAGACGGCGGTGGAGGTGCGGACCAGCTCCAGGTAGTGGCCGTTCTTGACGGCGAGCAGCTCGTCCACCGGCGCGTCGATCGCGTACCGCGTGCGCAGGGTCTCCAGGGTCTCGCGGGTGCCGATCCCGATGAACTGGGTGTGCTCCTCCCAGGTGAAGCCGGTGACGCCGTATTGCGCGAGGGTGCGCTTGCCCGCCTCGTAGTAGTTGGGCTCGCTGTCCACGAGCGTGCCGTCGAGGTCGAAGATCACGGAAGGGGTCCGCCGGAAGCTCATACGGACAGCATGCCAAGGACGTGATCAGGGCCGACGGCGGGTTCCCGCGGTCTGCCCCACCGCGTCGACCAGCGGCAGCATCCGGTGGCGCACCCGCTCCCTGAGCACCATCTCGGTGCGGGTGCGGACCACTCCCGGCTGCTGGATCAGCCGCTGCACGACGTCCTCCAGATGCTCGTTGTCCCGGGCCACCACCCGGGTCAGCAGATCACCCGCGCCCGTGGTCGAGAACACCTCGATGATCTCCGGGACGGTGGCCAACGCGTCGCCCACGTCGTCCAGATGGCCCTGGGTGACCTCGATGTGCACGAAGGCCAGCACCGGGTGGCCGAGCGCGGCGGGGGAGAGCGACGGGCCGTAGCCGGTGATCACGCCGTCCCGCTCCAGCCGGTCCAGCCGCGCCTGCACGGTGCCGCGCGCGACGCCCAGCAGCCGGGCGTACTCGCGCACGCTGGTGCGCGGCTGCTCCAGCAGCAGCCGCAGGATCTTCGCGTCGAGCGCGTCCACCGCGCCCACCGGTGCGGGCATGGGCCATCGGCTCCCTCGTGGTCGGTTCGTCCGAGCGGCGACTGTACCAATGGCCCAGCGAAACGGTGATCGCTTGAGCCGATGGTGGCGGGGTGCTTCTCTTGGGGGCAGATGGCGTTGCGCTGGGCTGCGCCGGACGGCAAGGAAGCCGCATCCGGGTCCCCGCAGCGCCTTTGTCATGCCCGGAGGCGAAAGGGACAGGTCACAGCGGTGCTGCGCGGGTTTCAGACGGTGGTGAGGGCGTGCGCGACGATGTTCGCGGCCCCGGATCCGGGGTTGCGGCGGCTGCGGATCTCGGCGCGGGGCGCGCTCGGCGTCGGCTCCGCGGTGGCCGCCGTGGCCTGGGCCGGGCTGCCCCTGACGGCGGCCGTCGTGGGCGGCCTCGCGGCGCTCCTCGCGCTCTTCACGGTGGCGGACCCGACGGTGCGGCGGCAGGCCGTCACCACCGCGCTGCTCCCGGCCACCGGCCTCCCGGTGCTGGCGCTGGCCGCCGTACTGCACCGGGTGCCGCTCGGGCGCGACGCCGCCTTCCTCGCGGTGGTCTTCTGCGGGGTCGCGGCCCGGCGGTGGGGGCCGCGCGGCAACGCCCTCGGCATCTTCGCGTTCATGATGTTCTTCGCGGCCCAGTTCCTGGAGGCCGGGTGGCGGGAGCTGCCCGTGCTGGCGGTGGCGGTGCCGCTGGGCGTGGCGGTGGCCGCGTTCGTCCGGTTCGGCGTGTGGTGCCTCGAGCGGCGCGCGCCCGGGGCGCCCGCCACCGTGCCGCCCGGTGGGCGGGGACTGGCGCGGCCCGCCACCCGGCAGGCGTTCCAGGCGGCCGCCGCTTGTGCCGTCGCGCTCGCCGTCGGCCAGGCGCTCTCCGGGGAGCGGTGGTACTGGGCCGTCGGCACCACCTGGTGGATCTTCGTCAACACCGCCTCGCGCGGTGAGACGCTGGTACGCGGCTTCCGCCGGGTCGTCGGCACCGTCAGCGGCATCGCGGCCGGACTCGCCGTCGCCGTACCGCTGGACGGGGCCCCGGCGCCCACCGCCGTCCTCGTCGCCGCCTGCGTCTTCGGGATCTTCTACACCGCGCCGCTGTCCTACAGCTGGATGGTGTTCTTCGTGACGCTGATGGCCGGGCTGCTCTACGGCCTGCTCGGCGTGCTCCACCCCGGGCTGCTCGCGCTGCGCCTGGAGCAGACCGCCGTCGGCGCGGTCGCGGCGGGCCTGGCCGTGGCGCTCGTGCTCCCGGTGACCACCCACGCCGCTACGGACGGGTGGATCCGGCGCGCCCTGGAGTCCGTACGGCACTGCGCCGCCGACGCCGCGCGGCGGCTCGCGGGCGACCCGGCCGCGGACCCCGCGCCGCACGTCGCCGAGCTGGAGGAGGCGCTGCGGGGGCTGCGGATGTCGATCGCCCCGCTGCTGCACCCGCTCAGCCCGCTGCGCGCCCGCCGGGCCCGCGCCCGGCAGGTCATGCTGGCGCTCGACGACTGCGCCCGCCAGGCGCGCGGCCTCGCCGCGCTGGCGGCCGACCCGGTCGCCTCCCACGACGTCCGGCTGACCGCGGCGTGCGCGCGGGTCGAGGCGGCGGTGAGCCGTCTGACCGCCCCCGTCGGCCCGTCAGCCGCCGCTCCCGCGCCCGCCGCCGGTTTGCCGCCCCATCCGGCCACGGACCGCGCCCTGGCCCATCTCCACGACCTGGAGGCCGCCCTGACGGGCCTCGCCGACCCGCTGCGCGCCCCCGTGCGGGCCTGAGCCAGCGGGCCTCAGCGCGTTGCCGCAGCGGCGCGGCGGATTGCGGGAGGGCCGGGTGGGCCCCGAAGGGGCGCGGGGAACTGCGCGACCAGCCACGACGGTGCCGCGGACGGCTGACAGCGTGATGACACGGCGCGTTGCCGCAGGCAGGGGCTGAGCAGGCCTGAGCGGGCTCCTCCGGCCGTTCCGCCCGCCGGGGCGCTGTCCGCCAACCGGGGCGCGCTGAGGGCGCGTCACGCACGGAATCGTCCATTCCAGAGTCCTGGTCCGGACCGGGCTGTTAGCGTCGGCCACAAGCGAAACCGCTGGAGAGGCAGCACGGTGAGCACGGAGCAACGGACGTACAGCGCCTACATCGGGTCGTTCACCGAGGCGGGCGGAGCCGGGATCACCGTCGCGGACGTCGACCCTGACACGGGGGCACTCACCCCGCGCTCCATCACGGACGAGGTGGCCAACCCCTCGTATCTCGCGCTCTCATCCGGCGGCGATGTCCTCTACGCGGTGAGCGAGACGGACGACGGCGCGGCCGCCGCCTTCCGGACCGGCGGGCCGGGCCGCCCGCTCACCCTCCTCGGCGCCCCGGTTCCCGTCCACGGCGCGGCGCCCACCCATCTCGCGCTCGCCGCCGGGCATCTGCTCACCGCCAACTACGGCTCCGGCAGCGTCAGCGCGCTGCCCGTCCGCGAGGACGGCGGGCTCGGGGAGCCGACGGCCGTGCTGCGGCACGAGGGCGGCGGCCCGGTCCGCGAGCGGCAGAGCGAGCCGCACGCCCATCAGGTGCTGCCCGACCCGTCCGGCGGCTGGCTGCTGAGCGTCGACCTCGGCGCCGACGCGGTGTGGGTGTACGAGCCCGCCGGGCCCCGGGCGCACCGGAAGGTCCGGCTCCGGGCGGGGAGCGGGCCGCGTCATCTCGCGTTCCACCCGCGCGGCGACCGCGCGTACGTCGTCAACGAGCTGGAGCCGACGGTCACGGTGTGCCGCTGGGACGCGGCGTCCGGCGCCCTGGAACCGCTCGGCGAGACTCGGGTCGTCCCGCCGGGGACGGACACCGCCACCTTCCCCTCCGAGGCGGCGGTCTCCCCGGACGGCCGTTTCGTCTGGGTCGCCAACCGAGGCCACGACAGCGTCGCGACGCTCGCCCTCGACACCCCGGGCGACCGCATGGAGCTGGTCACCACCACGCCCTGCGGCGGCCACTGGCCGCGCGACCTGGCCCTCGACCCCTCGGGAACCCGGCTCTACGTCGCGAACGAACGCTCGGGCGAGGTGGCCTGGTTCGGCCTCGATCCCACCACCGGGGTGCCGGGGCGCGGCGGTTCGATCGAGGCCCCGGCCGCGTCCTGCGTGATCTTCGGCTGACCGCATGGCACGCCGTGAGGCAGACCGGGCGTGGGCCGTGCGCGGGGCGGTACCCCCCCCGCGGCACACGGCCTCTCGCGGCTGGAGGGACGATTCAGCACAGTCCCGATCAGCACAGTCCCGATCAGTACAGCCCCGGTCAGCGCAGCCCCGAGGACGCCGGCAGCGTGATGCCCAGCGCCGCCGCGTACTTCGACAGCACCAGCTTGCCCACGGCCGGGTACGCGCCGAGCGCGTCGGCCGCGGCGCAGCCCGCCTCCTGGGACGCGGCCCGGATCAGCTCGGACGAGACCTCCGGACCGATCAGGTACGGCGCGAGCGCGAGCCGGGCCGAACCGGCGGAGCGCAGCTGCTCGGCGACGCGGACCACGGCCCCGTCCTCGTCCAGCGCGGCGGCCATCACCGGCACGGCGAGGCGCGCGGAGAGCAGCATGCCGGTGATCCCACCGGCGTCGGCCGCCTCGCCGCCGCCCACGGTGGCCAGGATGATGCCGTCCGCCGCGGTCGCCACCGTGAAGAGGCGCGCCCGGTCGGCGCGGGCGAGGCCCGCTTCCGACAGCCGGACGTGCAGACCCTCCGCGAGCAGCGGGTGCGGGCCGAGGACGTCGGTGAGTTCGGCGGCGGAGCCGCTGCTCATGATCGACTGGCGTATCCGGCGCAGCAGCGCGTTGTCCGGGCCCGCGAGCAGCGGGACCACCACGGCCGACGGGCCGTCGGTCGGGACGGCGGGCGGCGGAGGCATCTCCGGGATCTCCTCGCCCGCGGCCTCGGCCGCGGCGATCGCCTCCGCGGTGGCGGCGGCGGTGGCCTTGGCGGCCTCCCGCGCCTGGCGCAGCCGCTCGGTGCGGTCCTGGACAGCGCGCGCGAGCACGGTCTCCAACTGCGGGAACTCTTCGTTCCCGCCTTCCACGTCCACATAGCCGACCTGGGCGTCGAGGCCGGGCAGCTCGGAGCGGGCGATGCTCACGATCTCCTCGGCCAGGCCCCGGGTGGCGGCTTCCGGCGTCCCCGGAACGGCCAGCACCAGCGGCGGTGCGCCCACGGGTGCGGCCGCGGGCTCCGGGCGGCGGTGCCGTCCGGCTTGGCGGGGACGCGGCATTCGTACTGGCAGGCCGGACGCGGGCCCTGTGGGGGAGCTCATGGCGCCGCATGTTAGTCGCTCTATAGGGTTGGCTGTTCGGGAGGGGTGCGACTGGGCGTTTTCTGTCCCCTTTTGCCGAGCCTTGCTGTTCGATGCTGTGCGGTGGGCGAACGGAGCTGCTCGCATAACCGATAGGGTGTCCGTAATCCGTAACGGCCGCCCCGGCTATCGGTCGTGGTCGTCGTTCACCCCTCGGTGATGACGCTCAGCAGTCCCGCGTCGAGCGGCAGCCGCAGCTCACCGGCGGCGAGCGCCGCCGCGATGCGCAGGGCGCCCTCCAGCGGATCCCCGGCCGCCTCGGTGACCGGAACCCCCGGCAGCCGTGCGGCCAACTCGGCGCGCAGGGGTGTCAGCAGGGGCGCGCCCATGCGGAAGAGGCCACCGGTCAGCGCGACCTCACCGGCCGCCGGGCGGGGGCAGACCGCCGCCGCGGCCCCGGCGATGTGGCGGGCGGCGTCCCGCAGGATCGCCTCCGCGACGGGATCGGCCCGGGCGGCGCAGCGGCCGACCTCCGGCGCGAAGGAGGCCAGGACGGCGGGCCGGTCGGGGCGCGGGTACAGCTGTCCCGGCAGCCCACCGGCCGGGCCGAAGACCGCCTCCAGCCGGGCCAGCAGCGGCCGTGAGCCGCCCTCGCGCCCGTCGTACGCGCGCATCGCGGCCTCCAGACCGGCCCGCCCGATCCACGCCCCGCCGCCGCAGTCGCCCAGCAGATGCCCCCAGCCGTCGGCCCGCCGCCACCCGGGCGCGGCGTCGCCCGAGCCGTCGTCACGACCCGGCGCACCGCTGTCCAAGGGGACCGGCACCGCGCCCAGCGCGATCAGGCCCGTGCCCGCGGCGACCACCGCGCCGGGCCGCTGGCCGAGCGCCCCGGCGTAGCCGGTCACCGCGTCCGCCGCGAGCGCGAGGCGGCGCACGCCGAACTCCTCCGCGAGCGCGCCCGGCAGCGTCGCCCGCAGATCGTCGCCGAGCGAGGCCATCCCCGCGGCGCCCACGCAGACGGCGGCCGGACGCCGCGCCCCGGCCCGGCGCAGCAGGTCACGGGCGGCGGGCAGCACCCGCGCCAGCAGCCCGGCCGCGTCGATGCCCCGGTCGCCGACCTTGGCGGGGGTGGCCGAGGACCAGGTCAGCGGCGCCTCCGCGCCACCGCTGAGCTGGGCCCCGGCGCGCGCCACGGCCACCCGTACGCCCGATCCGCCCGAGTCGATCCCGAGCACATGTGCCGTATGGTCCACCGGCTCAGCCGAACCCGCGCGCGTCCTGCTTGAGCGCGGTGTCCACGGTCAGGGCGGTGGCGACCACGAGGCTCAGCAGCGGGTCGGGGAGCTGACGGTGGATCTGCAGGACGTAGTTGTCCGCCGTCGTGAACATGGTCTTCGCCAGACCTTCCCAGGTCTTGGTGATCCGGGCGATCTCGGTCTCGGTGTGGTCGACGATGGAGAAGTTCCAGGCGCGCCAGTTCTCCGCCTTGATGGCGCCGATCTGCTGGCCGTTGACCTGTATCCCGAAGTTGATCTTGCCGATGGCGTTCTGCTGGACGATCTCGCCGACCGGCTGGCCGTCCGGGCGCTCCACCAGCACCTTGGACTTGATGAACTTGGCCGGGCGGGTGAGCACCAGATGCGGCTGCCCGGCCGCGTCCCGGATCTCCAGCTTGTGCGTCATGAACTGGTCGAGGCTCGACACGAACCGCGCGACCTTCTTGAGCGTGCTCTGACCGACCTGGACCACCGACCCGATGGTCTGGCCGTGCTGGTCGAAGACGCTGTACTCGTTGGTCAGCTCGATCAGCTTGGCCTTCTGGTTCACCACCAGCACCGGCTCGGTGAAGAGCGAGCCGCCGCCGCCCATGGCCGGGGCGACGTGCGCCTGCTGCTGCACCTGGTGCTGGACCTTGGCCGGGTTGGGGTGCGGCTGGGCGGGCTGCCCCGGCTGGGCGGCGTACCCCTGCTGCGGGGCGTGTCCGGGCTGGGCCGCATGCCCCGGCTGCTGGCCCGGGTGGGTGTGCTCGGTCCACTGGGCGCCGTCCCACCAGCGCAGCTGGTTGGGGGTGCCCTGCGGGTCGGCGTACCAGCCCGCAGGGGTGTTCGGATGTGTCGTCATGGCGGGCAGACTACCCCTCGCCCACCTGGAAAGAAGTGCTCAGGGAAGGCGCCAGTCGACGGGTTGCGCTCCCTGCTGTACGAGCAGGTCGTTGGCCCGGCTGAACGGGCGCGAACCGAAGAAGCCCCGGTCGGCCGACATGGGGGAGGGGTGCGCGGACTCGACCGAGGGAAGCGGCCCCAGCAGCGGCCGGACATTGCGCGCGTCGCGGCCCCACAGGATGGACACCAGCGGGCGCCCGCGCGCGGCGAGCGCCCGGATCGCCTGCTCGGTGACCTCCTCCCACCCCTTGCCACGGTGTGCGGCGGGGCGGCGCGGCGCGGTGGTGAGCGCCTTGTTGAGCAGCAGCACGCCCTGCTGGGTCCAGGGCGTCAGATCGCCGTTGGACGGGCGCGGCAGCCCGAGGTCGCTGTGCAGCTCGCGGTAGATGTTCTCCAGGCTGCCGGGCAGTGGCCGCACCTCCGGCGCCACCGAGAAGCTCAGCCCCACCGCGTGACCGGGCGTCGGATACGGGTCCTGGCCCACGATGAGGATCTTCACCTCGTCGAAGGGCTGCTGGAACGCGCGCAGCACATTCGGTCCGGAGGGCAGATAGGTGCGGCCCGCCGCGACCTCGGCCCGCAGGAAGTCGCCCATCGACGCGATGCGCTCTTCCACGGGCTCAAGTGCCTTGGCCCAGCCCGGTTCCACAATTTCATTCAACGGTCGTGCAGCCACACCGCGTCACTCTAGTGGCTCAGCCCCTGGCCGCGTGCCGTATGACCCGGTCACGGTCTCATCCGGTCACCGCCGCTCGCACACAGAGCACATCAGGAAGGTGCTGGGCGATCTGCTGCCAACTCTCGCCCTCGTCCGCGCTCGCGAACACCTCGCCGTTGCGATTGCCGAAGTACACCCCGACCGGGTCCGCGTCGTCCGTACGGAGCGCGTCCCGCAGCACCACCCCGTAGTGCGGTTCGCCCGGCAGCCCGGCGGACCGCTCCTCCCAGGACGCGCCCGCGTCCTGGGTGCGGTAGACCCGGCAGCGGTAGCCGGGCGGATAGCGGTCCGAGCCGTCGGACGCGGGGAAGAGATAGGCGACTCCGCCGCGCCGGGGGTGGGCGGAGATCGCGAACCCGAAGTCGGCGGGCAGCCCCTCGCCGATCTCCGACCAGTGCGCTCCGCGGTCGTCGCTGCGGTACACCCCGCCGTGGTTCTGCAGATACAGCCGGTCGGGGTCCTCCGCGTCCTGAGCGATCTTGTGTACGCACTGCCCGAACTCCGGATACTGATCGGGCAGGAACTCCGCCCTCAGCCCGCTGTTCGACGGCGCCCAGCTCGCCCCGCCGTCCGTCGACCGGTACACCCCGCCCGACGAGACGGCCACCGTCACCGCCTCGGCGTCCCGGGGGTCGGTGACCACCGTGTGCACCGCCTGGCCGCCGAACCCGGCGCCCCACTCGGGCCGCTGCGGGTGGTCCCACAGGCTCCGTACGAACTCGAAGGTCTCCCCGCCGTCCTCGGATCGGAACAGGGCGCCCGGCTGGGTGCCCGCGTAGACCACCTCGGGCGCGGCGGGCCCGGCCGGGTGCAGCTGCCACACCCGCTCCAGCGAGGTGTCCGTCCCCTCCGGGAACCGCACCGCGGGCCGCGCGGGTTCATGCCAGCTCTCCCCGAGGTCGTCGGAGCGGAAGACCGACGGGCCCCAGTGCGAGCTGTCCGCACCGGCCAGCAGCCGTGGCGCGCCGGAGCGGCGGGTGTCGATGCCGACGGAGTACACCGCCTGCATGGGGAAGTGCGGACCGGTGAAGTCCCAGTTGGGGCCGGTGCGGCGGCGGCCGAGGAAGAGACCCTTGCGGGTGCCGACGGCGAGCAGAACATCGTCCATGACGGACTCACTCCTTGGGGCGTAGGGAGAGGTGAGGGGGTGAAGAAACTCGATGAGGGATGTGTCCGACATCACAGAGTCTGCACCCCACCACTGACAACGGCCCGTGGAAGCGTCTTCCCGCAGGTCGGCGCGGGTGTCTCCGCTGGAGGTCAGGTTCCGGACGGAAAAGAGTCCTGCCCTGACGGACGCGGGCGTTGCCCTTGCGGACACGGCGCGCGAGCACGGCGTCCGGCCAGAAGCCGAGCAGCGCCGGGACCATGGTCAGCGCGATCAGTACGCCCGTCAGGACGGCCCCCGCCGCGCCCAGGCCCATCGTGGTCAGCATCGGCACGCCGATCACCGACAGCCCGGCCAGCGCGATGACCACGGTGAGCCCGGCGAAGACGACCGCCGAACCGGCGGTGCCCGCCGCCATCCCGGCCGCCTCCCGGGCGTCGTACCCCCGGGCCCGCTCCTCGCGGTAACTATCAAGTACGGCGGATGTGAAAGTACGAGAAGCTTCGTACCATGGTGGGCCCCGGAACGACGCGACGAGGAGCGGCAGTCGTGCAGAGGCAGACCACACCTCAGGAGCGGGGAGCGGGCCGCTCGCTGGAGCATCCGCGCCGCGAGGACATCCGGCTGGAGGGCGTGCTGCACGCGCTGTCCGACCCCATGCGGCTGCGGGTGGTGCGGACCCTGGCCGAGGAGAGCTGCGACCTGTCCTGTTCGGTGATCGACCTGCCCGTCAGCAAGTCCACCAGCACCCACCACTTCCGGGTGCTGCGCGAATGCGGGGTGATCCACCAGATCTACCGGGGCACCGCCAAGATCAACGCCCTGCGCCGCGAGGACCTGGACGCGCTGTTCCCCGGGCTGCTCGACAGCGTCATCGCCGCCGTCGTCCGCCAGGACGACCGGGCGGGCGGGCCCGGCTGATTCAGCACGGGGTTCGGTTCAGCGCGGGTTCAGTCCTCCGCGCGCGCCGCGCCCAGCAGCCCCGTCCAGTCCGGGATCTTCACCTTCGTACGGCCCAGCGCCTCCCCGAGCGTCGCCTCCGCCGCCTCGATCCGCAGCCAGCCGGTCCACTCGACCGGCTCCACACCCGCCGCGCGCAGCGCGGCGCGGGGGTCCTCGGCCACCGGCCGCGCCGCCAGCGCGTCCGCGTCGGCGAGCAGCGAGGCGACCGTCTCCTTGGCGCACGGACGGTTGGTGCCGATCACCCCGGTCGGCCCGCGCTTGATCCACCCCGCCACGTACTCGCCGGGCGCGGGCACCCCGCCGCGCAGCACCCGCCCCGCCGCGTTCGGCACGGTGCCCCGACCCTCGTCGAACGGCAGCCCCGGCAGCGGTACGCCCCGGTAGCCCACCGACCGCAGCACCAGCTGCGCCTCGATGTCCTCAAAGACGCCCGTGCCCGCCACCCCGCCCCGCCCGTCCGGCGCGGTCCGCTCGAACCGCACCGCGCGCACCGCGCCCTCGCCGAGCAGCGCCGCGGGCCGCAGGAAGAAGCGCAGCCGGACGCGGCGCGGACGGCCCATGGGCGCGCGGCGCGACCAGTCGCGCAGCACCTCGACGTTGCGGCGCCCTGCCGCGGGCAGCTCCGAGGGGTCGCCGTACGCCGGGTCGAGCGCCAGCTCCTCGGGGCGTACGAGGACATCGGCACCGGTCAGCGAGCCCAGCTCGCGCAGCTCCTTGGTGGTGAACTTCGCCTGCGACGGGCCTCGGCGGCCGACCACATGGACATCGGCGACCCGGCTGTCGGCGAGCGCGCCGAGGGCGAGATGGGGGACGTCGGTGGGCCGTAGCTCCTCCGCCCCGCGGGCCAGGATGCGCGCCACGTCCAGCGCGACATTGCCGACCCCGATGACGACGGCGGAGCGCGCGCCGAGCGCGAAGGCGTCGCCGGGGGCGTCCGGATGGGCGCTGTACCAGGAGACGAACTCGGTGGCGGAGTAGCTGCCGGGCAGCTCCTCGCCGGGCACGCCGAGCCGCCGGTCGGTCGCCGCGCCCACGCAGTAGACCACCGCGTGGTAGAGCCCCAGCAGCCGCTGCGGTACCAGCGGCGGGGGACCCACATGCACATTGCCGAGGAAGCTGACCCGTGGGTGCTCCAGGACCGCGCGCAGGGTGTTCTGCAGCGACTTGATCTTCTCGTGGTCGGGGGCGACGCCGTAGCGCACCAGCCCGTACGGGCACGGCAGCCGGTCCAGCACATGCACCGACACCTCGGGTACGGACTCCTGCTGGACGAGCGCCTGGGCGGCGTAGACGCCGCTCGGCCCGGATCCCACGACGGCGACGCGAAGCACGGAGGAACTCCTTCCGCAGGCTGTCTCCAGCATCGCACCCGGCGGGCCCGGGCGCTCCGACCCGGCGCTCAGGCGCGCCGCCCCTCTCAGCTCCTTACGCCAGCCCCCTCACGCCAGACCCTTACGCCAGCTTGCGCATCCGGCGGATCTCGCTGTTCTGCTGCGCGATCACATCGTTGGCCATCTCCTCCACCCGGACGTTGTTGCCCCGGCCCAGCACATCCGTGGCCATCGAGAGCGCGCCCCGGTGGTGGGCGATCATCAGCTTGAGGAAGAGCGCGTCGAAGTCGGCGCCCTCGGCGGCGCGCAGCGCGGCCAGCTGCTTCGGCGTGGCCATGCCGGGCATCTTCGCCGTCCCGCCGTGGTGGTGCTCTCCGCTCGTCGCGCCGCTGGTGGTCTGCTGCCAGCCCCGCATCGCGTCGATCTCCGGCCCCTGCGCCGCCGCGATGCGCGCGGCGAGCCGTCTGACGTCGGCCGATCTCGCGCGGTCCGGTGCGAGGTCGGTCATGACCAGGGCCTGCTGATGGTGTTCGATCATCATCGTGATGTACGCGCTGTCGGCCGCGTTGGGGGAGTCGTCGTCGCCCGCCTTCGCCGCCTCCTCGGCCGACAGCGTCCGCGCCGCCTCACCCGGCCGCCCCGGGGCGATCACCGCGGGCTTCCCGTCCGTCCCCTTCCCGGTGTCCTGCCTGCCGCCGTCCGGCTCACAGCCGGTGAGGGCGAGCATCGCGGCGGTGGCCGCGGCCGCGAACGCGAGGGATGCGGCGTGAAGCCTCGTACGCCGGTGCAACACCGTTACCTCCAGGGGAAGTCAGGATTTTGTATGACGACTATGTTGCCGCCTGTTGTGGTGTACATGAGAGGCGCGATACTGCCCACGTCCCAGGAACCGTTCAACTCCGAGCGGGTGCGGGACATAGGGAGGACGCAGTGAAGCCGTGGGAAAGATCCCCGCAGCGGCGCAGATACCTCGGTGCGGCCGTGGCCGCCTTCGGGCTGGTGGCCTCGTTGCTGGCGGCGAGCCCCGCCGTCGCGACACCGGATCCCGGTGACGCTCCGCGCGGCGAGCGGGTGACGAAGGGTCAGGCATCCGACACCAGGGCCGCCATCGAGAACGGCGAGATCCCCGGGGTGGACGAGATCGTTCACAGCGACAACGTCAGTCACCTCACCAACATCCCCAAGCAGGACCTCAACGGAACCAACACGGACCTCGCCTTCCAGGGCAAGTACGCCTTCGCGGGCAACTACGACGGCTTCGTCATCTACGACGTCAGCCGTCCGAAGCGCCCGAAGGTCGTCAGCCAGGTGCTCTGCCCCGGTGCGCAGAACGACGTATCGGTCTCCGGGGACCTGCTCTTTCTCTCCACCGACTCCTCGCGCAGCGACAACTCCTGCACCAGCACCACGCAGCCCGCCACCGAGAAGTCCTCCTGGGAGGGCATGAAGGTCTTCGACATCAGCGACAAGCGCAACCCGCGCTACGTCGCCGCCGTCGAGACCTCATGCGGTTCGCACACCCACACCCTGGCGCCCGACCGCAAGAACGTGTACGTCTACGTCTCCTCGTACTTCCCCAGCGAGACGTTCCCGGACTGCCAGCCTCCGCACGACGGCATCTCCGTCATCAAGGTGCCCCGCAAGGCGCCCGAGAAGGCCGCGGTCATCGACTTCCCCGTGCTCTTCCCGGACGGCGGCAACCCCGGCGGCCCCAGCAACCCGGGCGTCACTCAGACCACCGGCTGCCATGACCTCACCACGTTCCCGAAGCTGAAGCTGGCGGCGGGCGCGTGCATGGGCGACGGCCTCCTGCTGGACATCGCCGACCCGGCGAAGCCACGGGTCATCGACCGCGTCGAGGACAACGTCAACTTCGCCTTCTGGCACTCGGCGACCTTCAACGAGCGCGGAAACAAGGTCGTGTTCACCGACGAGCTGGGCGGCGGCGGTGCCGCGACCTGCAACGAGGCGACCGGCCCGAAGCGCGGTGCCGACGGCATCTACGACATCGTCGGCAAGGGCGACAAGCGGAAGCTGGTGTTCAAGAGCTACTACAAGATCCCGCGCCACCAGGCCGCCACCGAGAACTGCGTCGCCCACAACGGCTCGCTGATCCCCGCCAAGGGCCGCGACATCATGGTCCAGGCGTGGTACCAGGGCGGCGTGTCCATCTGGGACTTCACCGACTCCGCCCGCCCGAAGGAGATCGGCTACTTCGAACGCGGCCCGATCTCGGCCGACACGCTGGTCGGCGGCGGCTCCTGGTCCGCGTACTACTACAACGGCTACATCTACTCGAACGACATGGCCAAGGGCTTCGACGTCCTGAAGATCGACGACCGGCGCACCGACAGCGCCCGGTCGGTGCGGCTGCGCGAGCTGAACGTCCAGACGCAGCCCGACTACCGCTGACGGCCCGCCCGTTCGTTCACGCACGCTGAGGGACCCCGCCGGGCGGCTCACCGCCCGGCGGGACCCCCAGGCCCCAGCCCAGCCCATAGCGCTGGAACAGCTCCGCCCGCAGCCGCTCGGGCTCCATCGGTGCCCCCGGCAGCAGCACCGCGACCACCGCGCCCATCAGCAGCGCCCGCAGCAGCCGGTAGTCGGCCTCGGGGTCCGGCGAGCCGTAGCGGGTCACCGTGTCGCGCAGCAGGGCGGCCAGCCGCTGCTGCTCCGGGCACTGGATGAACCCCTCCGCCGTGAGGATCCCCGCCATGTGCGTACGCATCAGCCGCGGTCGCTCCCGGGCGAGCCCCAGGATCGCGTCGATCGCGCGCGCCAGCAGCTCGCGCCCGGCGTCCTCGCCCTCCGGGCGCGGCTCGCGCTCCAGGGCCGTGGCCAGCTCCACGTGCATCAGCCGGTGCACGGCGGTCTGCAGCAGCTGACGCTTGCCCGGGAAGTAGTACGAGACCAGCCCGCGGGCCGCCCCCGCCCGGTCGGCGATATCGGCGAGCGTCGTCGCCTCGTAGCCGCGCTCACCGACCAGTTCGACCGTCGCCTCTAACAGACGGGCCTGGGACCGGCGGCGCAACTCCTCATTGACCGACGGGCTGCGGGGGGACATGCTGTTAACTCCTGCGTTGGCTGGCTGCGAGCCAATATACTCAGGCGGCAGGATGCCGTCCGGCGATCTTTCGAGGATGGCTTGTAACCTCCGCCGGTTCGGGCGACGCGGGGGATCGTCCGAACCGGCGGTTTCAGTTCCTTACGAACAGCGCGAACTGTACGAACGTCAGCGCGCCGACACGACGGTGAAGTCGAACTGGCTGATCTCGTCGAAGCCGCACTGGTCGTCCTCGCCGTACGAGTACCCGTGGGTGAAGAAGTAACCGGTGCCCGCCTTGGCGGTCTTGGCGATCTTGATGCGCATCGCGGCGTCCGTGTGCTCGCCCGGCTTGACCATGCCCAGCGTGGCGAAGTCGTCGTTGTCGAGCGGCTCCGCGCCCTCACCCTCGATGGGCTTCCACGTGCCGGCCTCCGGGTTGAACCACTCGACCGTCATGCCGAGTTCGGCGATGTCGTCGAGGTCCGGGTCGGCGGTGCCGGGGTAGAGGCTGATGACCGTCTCCATCACCGTGACGGTGGAGACGTTGGTGACGCGATAGGTGAACTCGTGCCATCCGGACCCGGCGACGATGGTGCCGGGCAGCCCGCGCAGCCCCGTCTTTCCCCGTTCCTCATCGGGAATGCCGGAGCAGAAGGCCGGGCGGGTGTACGTCGGGGACGGCGACGGCTCGGCGGTGGCCGAGGGCGCGTTCCCCGTCGCGTGTGCGGTGGGGACGGCGAGCAGGGACGCGGAGCCGAGGGCGGCGACGGCGGCGGCTGCCGACAGGGCGCGGCGAAGCTTCATGGATTCCTCTCAGGAAAGCCGGGGTGGGCGCTTACGCGCTTACATGACCCACCGCCCCCGCGCGGGGTTGCGCTCCGCGCGGAGCGAAGATCCACGCTGGCAGGATGTTGCCATGACGGATCATCAGGGAACGTTCTGCTGGATGGACCTCAAGGCCCGCGATCTGCCCGGCACCACGGCCTTCTTCTCGACGGCACTGGGCTGGCACTTCGCGGTGGACGAGGAGGACTGGCGCCGGGCCACGAAGATAGCCGTCGGCGGTCACCGGATCGGCGGTGTGAGCGACCTCGCCGATCCGGTCTACCCACCGGACACCCCCGCCCACATCGCCTACTACCTCACGGTCGACGACGTCGACCGCCGCGCCGAAGCGGCGGTGGCGCACGGCGCCCGCCTCGTCGTCCCGCCCTTCGACGCGGGCGATCAGGGCCGCATGGCGACCTTGACCGATCCGGTGGGCGCCGCCTTCTCCCTGTGGCAGCCGTATCGGTTCACCGGCTGGGGGTTTCCGCCCGGCCTCGCGGGCGCCCCGTACCGCATGGTCCTGGCCTGCGAACAGCCGGACCGGGTACGGGACTTCTACCGCGAGGCGACGGGCGGACGCCTTGTCGGCGCCGACTTCGTCACCGGACCACCCCTCGCCACCGCCCCGCGGTGGGAACTCGTCGTCGCCGTGGACGACGTGGACGGTGTCCTCGCCCGGGACCTCGCCCCGGGCGCCGCCACCTGGCTGGACGAGACCGGCGGCCGCGAGGCGCGGTTGACCGGCCCGGAGGGGCTGACCGTGCGCGTCCGCCGTCCGGACGGCCTCAGGGCGCTCCGGTCCGGTCGGCCGCGATGACCTGGTGGGCCAGTGCCACCAGGTCCGGGATGGCCGGGTGGCCGAGACCCTCGCGCCAGGCCAGGACGACGGGAATGGCCGGGGCGTCCGCGAGCGGGCGGTAGACCAGCGAGGGGGGGTGTGATGGCTCGGGGTGGCCGATGTGGAGACGCCCACGGCCCGGCCCGCCGCGATGGCGATCAGCCACTCGTCGGTGTTGGTCACCTCGATGGTCGCGACGGGCCGGGCCGTCGGCGGCCACAGGCCCATCGTCGTCGTGCCGGAGACGGTGTTGAGGGCGATCGGATGGGCGGTGAGGTCGGCCAGGGTGACGCGGGGGAGCGCCGCCAGCGGGCTGTCCGCTGGCATGACCACCACCCGCTCCTCCGACATCAGCGACTCCGTGCGGATCCCGGCCCGAGTGACCTCGCCCCGCAGCAGCGCCGCGTCGACCTTCCCCTGGGTGAGGCCCGCCGTGCGGTCGTCGATGCGCAGCAGCTCCAGCGGAGTGCCGGGGTGGGCCTCGTCCCAGCGGCGCAGCAGCGGGATGGTGTGGTCGCCGAGAGCCGCCCAGGGATGGCCCAGCCGCAGGGGCCAGCTCCGCAGGCCCCGGGGGTCGAGGGCGGTCTCGGCGGCGGTCACGGCGGCGCGGGCCTTGTCGCGGAACGTATGGCCCTCCGCGGTCAGCTCCAGATGGTGCGTCGAGCGGTCGACGAGCCGGGCGCCGAAGTGCCCCTCCAGCTGGCGCAGCGTGCGCGAGAGCGCGGGCTGGCTCAGGTGGAGACGGGCGGCGGCACGCGTGACGTTGCCCTCCTCGGCGATGGCGAGGAAGGCGCGCAGATGCCGCAGCTCGATGGTCATGCCCGAGAAGCATAACCGCAGGGAACTCCGCATTTCACAGGGCGTGGGCCGGGTTCCTAGCGTGGGGCCCATGAAATCCACGGCGCGCGGCTCCTCCGCGACGACGACCGCTCCTGTCCTCCTCCGCCACGCCCCCGGCCGTGGCACGCTCGGCGGCGTCGGCCTGGTGCTGGCGGGCACCCTGTCCGTGCAGTTCGGGTCGGCCTTCGCCGCGCTGCTGTTTCCCCGGGCCGGGGCGCTCGGCACGGTCGCGCTGCGGGTGACGATCGCCGCGTTGCTGCTGCTGGTCATCACCCGGCCCCGGCTGCGCGGCTACGCGCGCGCCGACTGGGCCGTGGTCTGCGGGTTCGGGCTGGCCCTCGGCGGCATGAACCTCCTCTTCTACCAGGCCATCGCCCGTATCCCGCTGGGGGCGGCGGTCACCCTCGAAGTCCTCGGACCGCTGCTGCTGTCGGTCGTCGCCTCGCGCCGCGCCGCCAGCCTGCTGTGGGCCGGACTCGCCCTGGCCGGGGTGTACCTGCTGGGGTACGGCGGATTCGACCAACTGGGCGCCTCGGGCGTGGCCTTCGCGCTCAGCGCCGGGGTGATGTGGGCGGCGTACATCGTGCTCAACGCCCGCGCCGGGGCCCGCTTCCCCCGGCTGGACGGTCTGACGATCGCGATGTCCGTCGCCGCGCTGCTCAGCCTGCCGCTGGGGGTCGGGGCCTCGGGCGGGGCGCTGCTGGAACCGGCGGCCCTCGGTCTGGGCCTGGCGATCGCGGTGATGAGTTCCGGGGTGCCGTACACCCTGGAACTGCTCGCCCTGCGGAGGCTGCCCGCGGCGACCTTCGCGGTGCTGACGAGCCTGGCCCCGGCCGTCGCCGCGCTGGCGGGCTATCTGGTGCTCGACCAGGGCCTGACGCTGCCGCAGTGCGCAGCGATCGCGATGGTGGTCGCGGCGAGCGCGGGCGCGGTGCGTACGGGCACGCGGCGTACGGGCACGCGGCGTACGGGCACGCGGCGTACGGGCGAGGCTCGCGGGGTGGCGTCGAGCTGATGGACCAGCGCGGCCTGTCGGGTCAGCGCGGGTCGCGGATGCCGTCGATGATGCGGGTCCAGTTGTCGCCACCGTGGCCGTCGTCGATCGCGCGGCGGTAGTGGGCCTGGACGGCTTCGGGGAGGGCGAGCCCGAGGCCGAGCGCGGCGCTGGTCTCCACGATGTGGTCGGCCGTCGCGCCCATCATCGTGACGGTGCTGAGGTCGCCCGGATGCTCCCCGGCGTCCAGCGCGGCGCCGGGCGTCTCCTCGCCCGCCCGCATGATCTCTCCGACCGAGTCGGCGAGGGAGAGCAACTCCGGCAGGGCCTCCCGGGCCCCCAGCCCCGCACTGCCCAGCATCGCGGTCGCGTGCATCATCCCGGACAGGGTGGTGAGGAACACCGCGAGCGCGGCTTGGTACATCATCTGGGCGAGGCCCGGATCCTCGCCCAGATACTTCGGCGCGCCGAGCAGCGCCAGCGCCGCCCGGTGACGCTCCATCACCTCGCCGGGTCCGCTGTAGTAGACGTACGACGCCTCCGTGCCGACCATCGGCGCCGGGGCCATGACGCCGCCGGTGAGGAACGTGGCGTCGTGGCCCGCCGCCCATGTGGCCGCCGCGCGGGTCCGCTCGGGAGTGTCCGAACTCAGATTGACGAGCGTCCGGCCGGTGAGCGATCCGGTGGCGCCGCCCAGGATGTCGTACATCGCCTGGTAGTCGGTGAGGCTGAGGATGACCAGCTCGCTCGCCCGGACCGCCTCGGCCGGTGTGGCCGCGAGCTTCGCCCCGTCGGCGACGACGCCGTCCGCGCGGCTCGCGGTGCGGTTCCAGACGGTGACCGGGTGTCCGGCGGTGAGGAGGGTACGGGCCATGGCCTGGCCCATGGGACCGAGGCCGATGACGGTGACAGGGCTGTCCTGCCGTGGGAATGAGGTGTGTTGTTCGTTCACCCCTCCATGCTCGGAGGGCGCCGCTATTCTCGGAAGTACCCACTAAATACTGCGGTACTTACCTTTTTGTAAGGGAGAAGCTCAGCGATGGCCAAGACGCCGCGATGCGGGCCCTACATCTGTGGCGTCGATGCCGCGCTCGATGTCGTCAGCGGTAAGTGGAAGGGCCTGATCCTCTGGGAGCTGGACAACTATGGGGTACGCCGCTTCGCCGAGCTGCGCCGTGGACTGCCGGGCGTGAGCGAGAAGATGCTGACCCAGCACCTGCGCGAGATGGAGGAGGACGGCCTCGTGCACCGGAAGGTCTACGCCGAGGTGCCGCCCCGCGTGGAGTACTCCCTGACCGAGCACGGGCACACGCTCAACCAGGCGCTCGGTCCGCTCGGCGCCTGGGGCCTGGAGCGGATCCGCCGCGAACGCTCCGAAGTGGTCGATGTGCACGGGGCCGCGCACTGAGCGGCCCGCTGTCCGGCGCGCCGTGACTCACGCCGGTTCGGGTTGTGGTTCCGGTGGCCGCACGGCCGCGGCCTTCGGTTCCCACCCTCTGGTGGTCCGTATATAGCCGTGGATCACCGAGGCCATCGCGAGCAGGAGAAGCGGGCCGAACACCCACGGGTGGTGGGCCATCTCCATCGGCAGATAGCGATAGGCCACCAGGAGCGCGGCGAAGACCGCCGTGCCATAGCCGACCAGTTGGATGGCCGACCGGTCCCAGCCTCGGTCGAGCGCGCGCAGGGTCGCCTCGATCGTGATCGTGAACACCACTCCGGCAATGAGGTCCACGCCGTAGTGGTAGCCGAATCCCAGCGTCGCGCAGAGCGTGGCGACCAGCCAGAACGTGCCCGCGAACCGCAGAATCCGTGGCCCGGTGCGGGAATGAATGAAGATCGCGGTAGCCCATGCCGTATGCAGGCTGGGCATGCAGTTGCGTGGCGTTTCCGCGTCGTAGAGCACCGGATGCGGAGTGGCGACCGGCGTGGACGTGTGCGGCCACAGATCGGCGATCGCCCAGTGCTCGCCGCCGGTGCCGAAGGCGCCGCTGCCGTAGGCGAAGACCGGCCCGACGACGGGGAAGATCATGTAGATGGCCGGTCCGACGAGGCCGATCACCAGGAAGGTGCGGACCAGGTGATGGCCCGGGAAGCGGCGCTCGGCCGCCACGTTCCGCAGCTGATAGGCGGCGACGATGGCCGCGGCCACCGCGAGCTGGACGTAGACCCCGTCGAGCACCTTGGTGCCGACCGGGCCGGTGGCTTCGAGGATCCGGCCCGCCAGCCACGACGGGTTGCCCAGCGCGTGATCGGCGACGGACACGTACTGATCGAGCACCATCGGGCGGGTCTTCGAGGTGATCAGCAGCCAGGCATCGCCCGTCTTACGGCCCGCCACCAGCAGCAGCCCCAGCCCGACGCCCTTCAGCAGCAGGACCCGTTCCTGGCCCTCGCGGCGGGTGACGGCGATGACCGCGCAGGCCAGGATCACCCAGAGCGCGCCATTGCCGAAGGGGTGGCCATCGGTCGTCTCGATGCCCGCCGCCCACCGCACCAGGAAGAAGACGGCGTCGATGCCGATGGCGGCACCGGTCGCGATGAGCCGTTCCCGCCGGGTGAGCACCACCATCATCAACGCCATGCCCGCGTACAGCATGAACCCCGATTTGGGGGCGAATATCACCTCGCGCACCTGATTGGTGAGCGGCCCCGGCTGGCCATAGCGGCGCGAGGCGATCTCCAGCGCGACGATGAATCCGAGAGCCGCCACCACCGCCGTGGTCCACAGCAATGCCCGTGGCCGGAGCCACGCGGCGAACGCGTCTTTGCGGGGTATTCGGGAAAGCGCCCGCGAAGGTTTTGGTATCAATTACTTGGCCGTTTTGTGAGGTGTTCATTGATCTTGAGTTCGATCATGATATCGGAGCGGTGTGCGTCGCCTCTCGTCACGATGTGACCGCTTTCTTCCCATATGTCGCTGTCGTCGGGTCGCGGCCGGGCGCGGGAGCACGAAGATGCCAGTCCGTGTGTCCACTCGGGCCGAGGTCGCCCGGCGCTGAAGACATCGGGGGTACGGCGCTCCTAGCGTCAGCGGCATGACGGACAACGTCGACTTCATAGCGGACATCGATGTGCCTCAGGTCGCTGATGCCGAAGTAGCCGCTCTGGTACGGGCCGAGGTGGAGTACCGATGGCCCAACGGTGTCTCGGGCCTCGACGAAGTGGTGCGCTACGGATTGGTGCCCTTCGGCAAGATGATGGGTCCCTGGCTGGTGATCCGGTCCAGCCTCGCGGTGGGGGGTGATCTGGCGCCCGCCCTGCCCGCTGCGGTGGCCCTGGAATGTGTGCAGGTCGGCGCGATGATGCACGACGACATCATCGACCGGGACGGAGAGCGGCGCAGCAAGACCGCCGCGCACACGGTGTTCGGGGAACCCACCGCGATCGTGGGCGGGGACGGGCTCTTCTTCCACGGCTTCGCCGCGCTGTCCGAGTGCGAGGAAGCCGGGGCGCCCGCCGCACGGGTCGCACGGGCCCTGGCCGTGCTGTCCCGGGCCGGTCTGCGCATCGGAAGCGCGGCCCTTCAGGAAATCCGGATGAGCCGCAGTGTCTGTTCCGTCGAGACGTACCTCGACATGATCAGGGACAAGAGCGGCGCCCTGCTGTGGATGGCATGCGGTGTGGGTGCCACCCTCGGCGGTGCGGACGACACCGCCTTCAACGCGCTCAGCCGGTACAGCGACCAGCTGGGCATCGCGTACCAGATCCGTGACGACCTGATGGCGTACGACGGAACGAGAGCGGGCAAGCCGAACGTCTCCGACGTGCGCAACGGCAGGCCCACCCTGCCCGTGCTGCTCGCGCACGAGCGCGCGCCGCGCGAGCAGCAGCGGCGGATCGAGCGCCTGCTCGCGGACACCGCGTCGTCCGTCGAAGAGCGGTACGAGGCCATGTCCGAGCTGGTCAACGCCTTCGACGGGGTCCAGGCGGCACGGGAGGTGTCGCACCGGCACGTGCGCTCGGCCGAGGAGGCGCTGGAATGCCTGCCGCCCACCGAGCACCGGAACGCCCTCGCGGAACTCACCGTGCCCGGCCGCCTGGTGTAGCGCGGACTCACCCGAGGAGGTGGCTCTCATGACCGGCATGACCTATGCGACCTATCTGCACCTCGACGAACTGCTGTCACTGCAGCATCCGCTCACGCCGGTGACGCTGCAGGACGAGCGCGACGACGAACGGCTCTTCATCGTCGTGCACCAGTCGTCCGAGACCCTGCTCAGCCAAGTCCTCGTCGACCTGCGCCACATCGCGGCGAACGAGTGCGGACAGCGGTGCTTCGCCCATCGGGCGGAACGGGCGACCCGGCTGATCGACGCCCTGGAGGGGCAGTTGACGCTGATGCGCCACACGCTGAAGCCGGAGGACTTCCTGCGGTTCCGGGACCGGGTCGGCACGGCGAGCGGTCTGCAGTCCGAGCAGTTCCACGAGCTGTTCGCGCTGACCGAGTGCCTGATGCCGGGAGGCGCCGGTCACCTCCTCCCGGTGGAACCCCGCCAGCGCGACGAGCTGAGCGCCGCCGTGTGGCGGTGGCGCCGTACGCATCTGGAACTCGTCGAGTACATGATCGGCAACCTGCCGGGCACGGCGAAGACCTCCGGTGTCCGCTATCTGGCCAGCCGGTTGAACGGGACGCCACGCGACGAGGACGGCCACCGCGCCGTCGTCGCGGGGAAGCGGGCGCGTTCGTGACACACGAGAGGCAGCACATGCGCGCAACACCCCCAGGGCCGTCGCTGGGACACGTGGTGGTGATGGGCGGCAGCGTGGCCGGTCTGCTCACCGCCCAGGTGTTCGCGCGCCACGCGGAGCGGGTGACGGTCCTCGAACGCGACCAGTACGAGGAGAGACCCGAACCCCGCGCGGGTGTGCCGCAGTCACGCCACACCCATGTGCTGCTGACCAGCGGCATGCACGCGCTGGACGCACTGCTCCCCGGCCTGGTGTCCGAGCTGAGGAAAGCGGGCGCGCCCTGCCCCGCCGTCCCGGGGGACGTGGGCGTGTGGCAGGCAGGTCAGTGGATATCCCGCCGCAATCCGTCCCGCCCGATCATGACCCCGTCGCGCCCCTTCCTGGAACACCGCGTCCGCCGGCGTGTCCTGGCCGATCCCCGGATCTCGGTCCGGACGGCGACCGAGGCGGCGGGCCTGCTCGGCCGCCCCGATCACATCACCGGCGTCCTGATCCGTGGCCGGGGGTCCGATCACCACGTCCGGCAGGAACTCACGGCCGACCTCGTGGTGGACGCCACCGGGCGGGCCAGCCGTACGCCCCAGTGGCTCACCGGCCTCGGGGGCTCACCGCCCCGTGAGGACGTGGTGGAGACCGGGCGGGCGTACGCCACGGCCGTCTTCCGTGGCGACGGCCCGCCCGAGGACCTCCAGGGCTTCTACATCGTTCCCGACGCCGGGCAGCCGTTCGGCGCGATCATCCTGCCCACCGAGGACGACCGCTGGATGGTCACCCTGTCCGGGCCCCGGGACCACGCGCCGCCCACCGACCCGGCCGGATTCACCGCGTTCCTCGACCGGCTCCCGCACACCGCCCCCCACAAGTGGCTCAGCGCGGCGCATCCCGTCGGCCGTCCCGTGGGATACCGGCACACCACCAACCGGCGCCGCCACTACGACCGTATGGGGCGCGCTCGCCGGGGACTGCTCGTCGTCGGGGACGCGGCGTGCGCCCTCAACCCCGTCTACGGGCAGGGCCTGTCCGTCGCGGCCCTGAACGCGGTCGCGCTCACCCGGGCGCTGGCCGCCGAACGCCCGCCGTCGCCGCACGCCCTGCAACGAGCGGTCCTGCGATCGTCCCGCGACGCCTGGGACGTGGCGACGGGCGTGGACAGCACCATGCCGGAAGTCGTCGGCAACGCGGTACGCAGCGGCCCGGCCAACCGGCTGCTGATGCGGTACCTGGACCGCGTACGCGACCGCACACCGGGCGATCCAGTCGTGTGCACCGCCAACCGGGACGTCCTGTTCCTGCTCGCCCCGCCCCGCTCCCTGCTCACCTCCCCTCAGGTTCTCCGCCGATCCCTGCTGCGTCCCGTGGTGCCGACACCACGCGACCTGCCCACGCAGTGACCACCCCCGAGCGACAGTGAAGGGCCACACCATGCGACACCCCAGCGTGCCCGTCCCGCCACGGGCGGACCGACCTCGGACGACCCGCCGCGTGTGCGCGCACCTCGCGAGCGGGCGGTGACGGCCATGACCACCACGACACCGGCCATGACCACCACGACCCAGGCCGACCTGCTCTCCTCGGTCCTCGCCACCAGCCGGGC
This sequence comes from Streptomyces sp. NPDC059850, assembly GCF_042731515.1. NCBI lineage: Bacteria > Bacillati > Actinomycetota > Actinomycetes > Kitasatosporales > Streptomycetaceae > Streptomyces > Streptomyces sp. NPDC059850. Next base: position 58,027 of record NZ_JBHWJI010000004.1, on the reverse strand, counting down.
GGCACTCGAACCGGCCCTGCGCGACGCCGTCCGGACCCGGCTGAGCCCGGAGCTGGGGCAGATCGCCCAGTACCACATCGGATGGGCGGACGCCGACGGACGGCCGACCAGCACCTGGGGCGGCAAGCTGGTCCGCCCCACCCTGGCGCTGCTGTCGGCGCGGGCGGCGAACGGCACGGCCACGGACGGCATTCCGGCCGCGGTGGCCATCGAGCTGGTGCACAACTTCTCGCTGCTGCACGACGACATCATGGACGGCGACACCTCCCGTCGCGGCCGGGCGACCGCCTGGAAGGTGTTCGGCGTGCCCGGCGCCATCCTCGCCGGGGACGCGCTGGTGGCCGCGGCCGGGTCTGTCCTGCTCGACGCCGACGGCAAGGGCGCCGCCTCGGCCGCCACGTCGCTGATGACCGCCACCCAGCGCATGATCAGCGGCCAGGGAGCCGACGTCGGCTTCGAACGGCGCGGCGATGTGACCCTGGCCGAGTGCGTGCGGATGGCGGGCGACAAGACGGGAGCGCTGCTCGCGTGTGCCTGCTCGCTCGGTGCGGACCTCGTCGGCGCGGACCCGGGACTGGTCAAGCGGCTCGCCGCCTTCGGTGAGCACGTCGGCCTCGCCTTCCAGCTCGTCGACGACCTGCTCGGGATCTGGGGCGAGGAGCGGCAGACCGGCAAGCAGGTGGGGGCCGACCTGCGGGTGCGCAAGAAGTCGCTGCCCGTGGTGGCCGCCCTGTGCGCGGACGGCTCGGAGGAGCTGGCCGCCCTCTACCTCAGTCCCGAGCCACTGAGCGAGCCGGACGTGCGGCACGTCGCGGACCTGGTGGAGCGCTTCGGAGGACGGGACTGGGCCCGGGACGAGGCGGCCCGCCAGGTCGCCTCGGCGGAGGAATGCCTCGCCGCCGCGGGGCTCCCGGACGGGGTGCGCCACGAGTTCCAGGAGGTCGCCGGGTTCATCGTCGGCAGGCGGTTCTGATGCGGCGACGGGTCATGGCGCCGCCGCCGACCGAGCCCGGAAAGACCGGCGTGCCGGATGCCCTCGACACCCGACGCGGGACCGTCGTGGTCGTCGCCTTCACCGTGGGCGTGGCCGCGATGACCCAGACCATGGTGGTGCCGCTGCTGGGCGAGTTGCCGAGGCTGCTGGACGCGGGCGTGGCGGGCACCTCGTGGGTCGTCACCGCGGCGTCGCTGGGCGGCGCGGTCACCAGCCCGGTCGTCGGCCGCCTCGGCGACCTCTACGGCAAGCGGCGGCTGATGCTGATCGTGCTCGGGCTGGTGACGCTGGGCTCGCTGCTGTGCGCGACGGCCGGCTCACTCGCCCCCATGGTCATCGGGCGCGGGCTGCAGGGCGTCGGCATGGGGCTCGCACCGCTCGGCATCAGCCTGCTGCGCGATGTGCTGTCCCCGCGCCAGCTCGGCCCGGCGATCGCGCTGACCTCGTCCGTCCTGGGGGTCGGCGCGGCGGTCGGACTGCCGCTGGCCGCCGCGGCGGCGCAGTTCGCCGACTGGCACCTGATGTTCTGGGTGATGGCCGTGCTGACGACGGTGTTCGGTGTGCTGGTGGCCCGGCTGGTCCCGGCGCCCCCGGGGCTGGCCAGCGGCCGCTTCGACGGCGTCGGGGCGCTGGGCCTGAGCGCCGGGCTGACCGCGCTGCTCCTGGCGATCTCGTACGGCGGCGAATGGGGCTGGCTCAGCACCCCCACCCTGGGCCTGGCCGTCGCGTCCGTGGTGGTGCTGGGGCTGTGGGGCGTATGGGAGCGCCGGGCGGCCGATCCGCTGATCGATCTGGTCACCACGGCACGGCGTCCGGTGCTGCTGGTGAACATCACCTCCGTCGTCGTCGGTTTCGCCCTGTACGCACAGATTCTGATGGTGCCTCAGCTGCTGGAACTCCCGGAGCGCACGGGCTACGGCTTCGGCCTGTCGACCGTGCGGGCCGGACTGCTGATGCTGCCCGCCGGGCTCGCGATGATGGCCGCGTCGGCGGTCGGCGCCAGGATCTCCGCGGCCCGCGGCCCCAAGTTCTCGCTGCTGCTGGGCACCGCGCTGATCGGCCTGGGCTACGCGGTCTGCCTGGCCCAGATGGGCTCGATCACGATGCTGATCATCGGCACCGTGGTGTCCAACGGCGGCGTCGGAGTCGCCTACGGAGCGATACCCGCGCTGATCATGACGGCCGTCTCGCCCAGCGAGACCGGCGTCGCCAACGGGTTCAACACGCTCATGCGGTCCATCGGCACGTCGCTGTCCGGCGCCGTCATCGGCGCGATCTTCGCCGGGCGGAGCATGCCGCTCGGCGGAACCTCCGTCCCGCTGCGGGGAGCCTTCGTGCTCATCGCGGTGGTCGGCATGGCCGGAGCGGTGTTCGCCCTGGCCATCGGCGCCGCGATCCCCGGCCGGCCGCACGAATCTTCCACCTCATGAGCAGAGAGGCCATGTCATGACCGAAACCCAGGCGACCTCCAGCGCGGGACGGGCCGCCGGATGCCCGTTCGCGCCCGCCCCCGAGCTGTACGCGGCGCAGAAGCTCGACGAACTGCCCCGCGTCACGCTGCCCAACCCGCTGCTCGGCGACTTCGACGCGGTGCTCGTCACCCGGTACGACGACGTCAAGAGCGCCCTCGCCAACGACCAGTTGCGGATGGGCGGGTCCATGCCGTACCAGGCGGGCAACCTGCTGAGCTACGACGGCGCCGACCACACCCGGCTGCGGCGCATGCTGACCGGGTCGTTCACGACCAAGCGGGCGCGGGAACTCCGTCCGGCGATCGAGGGCGTCGTGGGGTCCGCGCTGGACGCGCTGGCGGCGGCCGGTCCTGGCGCGGACCTGGTGGAGGTCTTCTGCAACCCCATCCCGACGCTGGTCATCTGTGAACTGCTGGGTGTGCCCTACGGCGACCGCGAGGACTTCCAGCGCCGCACCAAGGTCGCGCTGGACTTCAGCGTCAGCCGCGAGGTGCAGATGGAGAAGGCCGCCGAGATGGAGGCCTACATGGCCGGGCTCGTGGCGCGCCACCGGGAGCACCCGGGCGAGAACGTGCTGGGCCGGGTGGTGCGCGAATACGGCGACCAGCTCACCGACAGCGAACTGGCGGGCATCGGCAACATGCTGCTCATCGCCGGGCACGAGACGATCGCCAGCACCCTCTCCGCCAGCATCGCCCTGCTGCTCCAGCACCCCGATCAGCTCGCGGTGGTACGGGACGACCCCTCGGCGACCGACGGCGCCGTCGAGGAACTGCTGCGGTACACCGCACCGGCCGCCGTCCTGCCGCGCCAGGCGGCCGGGACCATGTGCGTACGCGATCAGGAGATCAAGGAGGGCGAACGGGTCGTGGCGTCCGTCCTGGCCGCCAACCGGGACCCCTCGGCCACCGGCCAGGACGAGGAACAAGGCCAGGGCAGCGGCCAGGACCTGGACCGGCTGGACGTACGGCGCCCTCCGCACCGCCACCTCACCTTCGGCTTCGGCCCGCACCAGTGCCTCGGCCAGCAGCTGGCGCGCATGGAGCTGCGGGTCGCGCTCCCGGCGCTGTTCACCCGGTTCCCCACGCTCAAGTCGGCCGTCCCGCACGACGAGCTGGACTACCGCACGAACGCGCTGGTCTTCGGCGTGAACACCCTGCCGGTCACCTGGTGACCCACGACCGGAAGCGGAGCTGACCCATGAACGTCGAGGTCGACGAGAGCAGATGCGTCGCGGCCGGAAACTGCGCCGCGTTCGCCCCCGCGGTCTTCGACCAGCGCGACGACGACGGCACGGTGATCCTGCTCGACCCGGCTCCGCCGGAGAGCGAGTACGAGCGGGTCCGGGAGGCCCACCCGAGGTGCCCGGCCGCCGCCATCGTCCTGCACGAGAACCCATCGGATCGCGGCAAGTGACCACACCCTGCCGAGAGTTCGCCCAACCCCAGGGGAAAAACCCATGCATGACATAGAGGTACCCGTTCTCGTTGTCGGTGGCGGCGGCTGCGGACTCAGCGCGTCGGTCTTCCTGTCCGACGCGGGCGTGCGCCACCTGCTGGTGGAGCGCCGCGAATCGACCTCGGTCCTCCCCAGGGCGCACTATCTGAACCAGCGCACCATGGAGATGTTCCGGCAGCACGGCATCGCCGACGACGTCTACCGGATCAGCGCCCCGCTGGCCAACATGAGCGAGGTCGTCTGGCGCACCTCGCTGGCCGGTGACGACCCCGTGGACGCGCGGGAACTGCACCGGATGGACGCCTTCGGCGGCGGCAGCACCGCCGGTCCGTACGCGGCCGACAGCCCCGGCCCCTCCACGAACCTGCCGCAGCACCGGCTGGAGCCGCTGCTGCGCCGCCACGCCGAGGAGCGGGCGCCGTCCAGCCTGCTCTTCCACCATGTGATGGAGGAGTTCACCCAGGACGCGGACGGGGTGACCGCGCGGATCACCGACCGGTCGACCGGCGAGACGAAAACCGTGCGCGCCCGCTATCTGCTGGGCGCCGACGGCGGCCGGAGCGTCGGCGCCGCGCTGGGCGTGCCCATGGACGGCGCAGGTGGCGGATTCACCATCCTCTCGGTCCACTTCAGCGCGGACCTCTCCCGCTGGTGGAGCGGCGACTCGGTGCTGATGACCCACATCATCAGCCCCGAGGGCGAGGTGTCCGTCGTCGTCGCGGCCGGACCCGACTGGGGCCTGGCGTCCGACGAATGGGCGCTGCACTTCCGGATGCCACCGGGAGCCGACGCCGACCTCGGCCCGGAGGCCATCGCCACGCGGGTGCGGGAACTGCTGAAGCTGCCCGAGGACCTGAGCCTGCGGGTCCACCATGTGAGCGAGTACCGGCCGGAGGCCGTCGTGGCCCGGTCCTTCCGCTCCGGCCGGGTCTTCCTCGCCGGGGACGCAGCCCACCGGCAGCCGCCCGCGAACGGCGGCGGCCTGAACACGGCCATCCAGGACGCCCACAACATCGCCTGGAAGCTCGGCGCCGTGCTCGGCGGCCAGGCCGACGACGCGCTGCTCGACTCCTACGAGGCGGAACGGCTGCCCGTCGCCACGCGCAACGTGGGATGGGCGATGTTCAGCCTGCGCAACTACGGGGTCCTGTTCGGGAGCCTCGGTGTGCAGCCCGGGCAGCCCGAGGCCACCCGGGCGAGCTTCTGCGAGCTGCTCTCCGACACCCCGATGGGGGAGACCCGGCGGGCCGTGGTCCGCGAGGTGTTCGGCACCCAGCGGATCGAGTACCAGGCGCACGACATCGAACTCGGCCACCGCTACGAGACCGGCGCGGTGATCCCGGACGGCACCCCGCCACCGCCCCGGGACGCGATGGGCGCCACGTACCATCCGCTCACCCGGCCGGGGCACCGGCTGCCGCACGCGTGGCTGCGGCACGGCGACACCCGGGTGTCCACCCACGACCTGGTCGGCAACAGCGGCGGCTTCGTGCTGATCACCGGGGTGCTGGGCGAGAGCTGGGCGGTCGCGGCCAAGAAGGCCGCGGACACCCACGGCGTGGCGCTCACCGTGGTGCCCATCGGGAGCCGACCCGACGAGTCGGGCCACTGGGACGCGGAGGGCACCTGGGCCTCGGTGCGCCAGATCGACGACGGCGGCGCCATCCTCGTACGCCCGGACAACCACGTGGCGTGGCGCGGCGCCACCGCGAGCGAACACCCCGACGAGGACCTGGACGCGGTGTTCCGCGCGCTGCTCGTACGCCCCGTACCGGCGGCCGAGGGGAGCCGGGCCGATGACCGCCGATAAGCACCAGCTGATCGTCCGGGAGTTCCTGGCCGCGATGGGCCCGACGCCCGCGGACGTCCGCGCCGCGGTGGACCGCTTCCTGACCGACGACTGCGTATGGGAGAACCCCGGAGCCCCGGTGTGCCGGGGCAAGGGGGAGATCCTCGCCCTCATGCCCGCCGACTTCGCACGGCTGGAGGTCAGGTTCCGCCACCTGGCCACGACCGCCGACACCGTCCTGGCCGAGCGGATCGAGAACATGTTCCGCACCGACGGCACCTTCATCGCGCGGAACCTCAGGGTGATGGCGGCGTTCGAGCTGCGGGACGGCCGTATCAGCGCCTGGCGGGACTACTACGACAGCACCAACCTCCTGTCCGAGCACCCGGAATGGTAGCCATGACGAATACCCGAACGGATCCGATGGAACTGCGAACGGAACTTGTCGACAGGGTCCACAAGTTCGGGCCCGTCTTCGCGGACGGTGTCGCCGAGGGGGAGCGGGAGCGGAGGCTGCCCGAGAGCAGCGTTCGGGCCATCGACGACTCGCAGGTCAGCAGGTGCTGGACCGCGCGCGCCTACGGCGGGCTCGAAACCGACGTGCGGACGCTGAGCGAGGTCACCAAGGCCCTCTCCCACTACTGCCCGTCCACCTCGTGGGTGGTCAACAACATCAACGGGTCGAACCTGCTCGCCGCGAAGTTCCCCCAGGCGGCCCGGGACGAGGTGTTCGGGACCAACCCCGGCGCCAAGCTGGCCTCGATCTTCGCGGCCCAGGGCACGGCGGTCCGGACCACGGGTGGCTATCTGCTCACCGGCGCCTGGCCGTACGGCACCGGCATTCTCCACGCCGACTGGGCGATCCTGATCGCGAAAGAACTGGGCGCGGACGGGGCACCGGTGGGCGGGCTCTCCATCCTGGTGCCCACCGCGGACCTGACGGTCGAGGACACCTGGCACACCGTGGGCATGCGCGCCACCGGCAGCCACACCGCGGTGGCCACGGAGGTGTTCGTCCCCGAGCACCGGGTGATTCCGGCCGCGCTGCAGCGGGGGCGGGAGAACGCCACCGACACCACGCTGGCGCCGCTGTTCCGGACGGCCGCGATCGCGGCCATGGCCACCATCTGCGCCTCGGTGGTGATCGGCGTCGGCCAGGCAGCGCGCGCCTTCGTGGTCGAGCGGGCGCCGGGCCGGGGCATCGCGCCCACCGGCTTCGCGAGCCAGCCGGACTCACCCACCTTCGTGTCCGCACTCGGCAAGACGGCACTCCAGATCGACGCGGCCGAACTGCATGTGAACCGGGCCGCCGACGCGATCGACGCGGCCGCCGCCTCGGCCACCGCGCTTCCCGACAGGGAACTCCTGCGCATCCGGGGTGAGGTCGGGCAGGCGGTGAATCTGGTGACCGTCGCGCTGGACGAGCTGATGTGGGCCCATGGCGCGGCCGCGTTCGCCCAGTCGAATCCGATGCAGCAGTACTGGCGGGACGCCAACACCGCGGCCCGGCACGCGATGCTCAACGTCCACGTCGGCCATGAACTCTACGGCGGGGCGTTCTTCGGCCTGGACCCCATCGTCCCCAGCCTCTGACCGCGAGGAATCCCATGAGCTGGCTTCCCCCTTACCTTCTTCAGATGTCAGAGGTCGCGCCGGTGACGGTGGGGCAGGCCGACGTCCCCGACTGGCTTTTCTGGTCGGTCGCCGGGCCGACGGCGGTGGGCTGGACACTGACCTACATCCTGGCCATCCGGCAGGCCTTCAGGGACGGCCGGGTGGGCATTCCCGCCTACCTGGTGGCGGTGAACTTCGCCTGGGAATTCAGCCTGGGATTCCTGCTGGAGCAGACACCGACACAGCGGCAGATCAACCTTTTCTGGGTCGTCTTCAACGTCATCCTGCTGTATCAGGCGTTCCGGTACGGGCGACGCGACCATCCCGAGCTGTCGCCGCGTACCTTTACCTGGACGCTCGCCGGCGTGCTGATATGGGCGGCGCTGATCGTGATGGCGGGCGCGAATGAGTTCCACGACCGCGATGGAATGTACACCGGAATGATCATCCAGGTGCCGCTGAGCGCCTCATTCCTCCTGATGCTCAAACGGCGCGGGTCCAGTGTGGGACAGTCCATGTACATCGCCGTCGCGAAGTTCACCGGATCCGTGTTCGCCGGGCTGACCGCCTTTATCGTCTACCCGTCCCACCTGCTGTTCCTGGTGCTGGTCCCGACCTATGTCGGCCTGGACATCGCCTACCTGGTGATGCTGCGCAGGACGATGCGCGCGGAGGGACGGCCCCTGTGGGCGAGGCGCCATGGCGCCCTGCCCGGACGCGGCGCCCCACGGTCAGATCACGCCACTGCGTAGCGCGTACGCCACGGCGTGGGGCCGGTTGCGCAGATTGAGACGCCTGGTGACCTCGAAGACGACCCGCTTCACCGCCCGTTCCGAGAAACACAGCTTCGCGGCGATCTCGGCGGTGTTCAGGCCCTCCGACATGAGCCGCAGGACGTCGATCTCGCGCGGGGTCAGCCCGGACAGGTGCAGACCGCGTGGCGACAGCACCTCCCGCTGGACCCGCTCGACCTGGCGCAGCAGCTCGCCGAGCATCTGCGAGGGCAGCACGCCCCCGCCGGACGCGGCGGTCCGTACCGCCTCCTCGATACGCTCACTGGTGGCGCCCACGCGCAGCAGCACCGCGACGACGTTGCACTCCACCACGGTGAGCAGATCGGCCCGGTCGACCTCACAGGCGATCAGAACCACTGGTACGTCCAGAGTTTCCTTCATGGTGCGCAATGCCGACGCCGTTTCCACGGTAATCTTCTCCGCGACGAACACGGCGACATCGGCTGATGCACGGTGCTCGCCCGAGACGACTTCGATGTGCGCAGTCGCGTCGAGATGGCTGCTGACTGCCCTGTACGTCAGAGGATCCGGTGCCCGCACCAGCGCTCGAATCAGGTTTGCCGTAGTCCTATTGCCCACGACCGCTCCCAAAGAATTCACCGTATGCTCACCCAGGTTCTTTGCGATCCGGAACGACTTCAAGGACCATACAGGGGCCGAGTTCGCAGAGTCGATGACTTGCGGATGTTCTGGTTTTAAACAGGGGAAAACCCTCGGCCGGGTGCCGAAAGCCTTGAAGACGGCCGCATCGATGTGCTGCGGCCGTCCTCAAGGCTCTTACGGGAGCGCGGGTTCGCCCCGCTGGCTCAGTTCCCGGGCGCCCCTGCCCCGTTCAGGACCTGGACCGTCGGCGCGGCGTCGTCCACGGGCTCCATGTCCTCGGCGATGCGCAGGGCCTCCTCGATGAGGGTCTCCACGATCCGGTGCTCGGGAACGGTCTTGACGACCTCGCCCTTGACGAAGATCTGGCCCTTGCCGTTGCCGGACGCCACGCCGAGGTCGGCCTCGCGCGCCTCGCCGGGGCCGTTCACCACGCACCCCATCACGGCGACCCGCAGCGGCACCTCCATGCCTTCCAGCCCCGCGGTGACCTCGTCGGCGAGCTTGTAGACATCCACCTGGGCGCGCCCGCACGAGGGGCAGGACACGATCTCCAGCTTGCGGGGCCGCAGATTCAGCGACTGCAGGATCTGCACACCGACCTTGACCTCCTCCACCGGAGGCGCCGACAGGGACACCCGGATCGTGTCGCCGATGCCCTGGCGCAGCAGCGCGCCGAACGCGACGGCCGACTTGACGGTGCCCTGGAACGCCGGACCCGCCTCGGTGACGCCCAGGTGCAGCGGGTAGTCGCAAGCTTCGGCCAGGATCTCGTACGCGCGCACCATGACCACGGGGTCGTTGTGCTTCACCGAGATCTTGAGGTCGTGGAAGTCGTGCTCGGCGAAGAGCGAGGCCTCCCACAGCGCCGACTCGGCCAGCGCCTCGGGCGTGGCCTTGCCGTACTTCTCCATCAGGCGCTTGTCCAGCGACCCCGCGTTGACCCCGATCCGGATCGGGGTGCCGTGGTCCTTGGCGGCGCGGGCGATGTCGGCGACCCGGTCGTCGAACTTCTTGATGTTGCCGGGGTTCACCCGGACCGCGGCGCATCCGGCCTCGATGGCGGCGAACACGTACTTGGGCTGGAAGTGGATGTCGGCGATGACCGGGATCTGGGACTTCCTGGCGATCGCGGGCAGCGCCTCGGCATCGTCCGCGCTCGGGCAGGCCACGCGGACGATGTCGCAGCCCGCCGCGGTGAGTTCGGCGATCTGCTGCAGGGTGGCGTTGATGTCGGCGGTGACGGTCGTGGTCATCGACTGCACCGAGACGGGGTGGTCACTGCCGACCCCGACCGGGCCGACCTGCAGCTGGCGGGTCTTGCGGCGCTCTCCGAGCACCGGAGGCGGCAGTGCGGGTATACCGAGCGCGACCTGGGTCACCGCGGTGTCCTTTCCACGTGGTTGGCGTGCCGTGTCGCCAGGGCACTGTGCAGCGTGAGCGCGGTGTCGGCGATGGACTCCCCGGTGAGACCGTGCTCGGCGAGGATGGCCGGCCGCTCGCCGTGGCTCAGGAACTCATGGGGCAGCCCCAGGGTGTGCACCGGTGTCCAGACGTGGGCGTCGGCGCACGCCTGCGCCAGCGCCGTGCCCACACCCCCGGCGCGCGTGCCGTCCTCGATGGAGAGCACCAGCCGGTGACGGGACGCCAGATGCGTCAGGGTCGGGTTGACCGGCAGCAGCCAGCGCGGGTCCACCACGGTCGTCCCGATGCCGTGTTCGGCCAGCAGCTCCGCCGCGCGGAGGGCGGGGGAGGCGAGGACTCCGGCCGAGACGAGCAGGACATCGAGCGGCTGGGACCGGCTGCGGTGCAGCACGTCCAGCCCGTCCATGCGGGTGAGGGCGGGGATCTCGGGGCCCGCGCCGCCCTTCGGGAACCGCAGCGCCGTAGGGCCGTCGTGGACGTCCACCGCCTCGCGCAGCAGCTCGGCCAGCTGGGCGGTGTCACGTGGTGACGCGACCCGCATGCCCGGTACCCCGCCGAGCAGCGCGAGATCCCACATGCCGTGGTGGCTGGCGCCGTCGGGGCCGGTGACGCCCGCGCGGTCCAGGACGAAGGTCACCGGCAGTCCGTGCAGGCCCACGTCCATCATCAGCTGGTCGGCGGCCCGGCCCAGGAACGTGGCGTACAGGCAGACCACCGGGTGCCGTCCGCCCATCGCCAGCCCTGCCGCGCTGGTGACCGCGTGCTGCTCGGCGATGCCCACGTCGAAGACGCGGTCCGGGAACCGCTGGGAGAACCGGTGGAGGCCGACCGGGCGCAGCATCGCGGCGGTCAGCGCGACGATGTCGGGCCGTCCGGCGGCGACGCTCGCCAGCTCCTCGCCGAACACCCCGGTCCAGCTGGGCGAGCCGCTGGAGCGCGGGCGCCCCGTCGCGGGGTCGATGACCCCGATGCCGTGCATGCGGTCCGCCTCGTCCTGCTCGGCGGGGGCGTAGCCGAGCCCCTTCCGGGTGACGCAGTGGACCACGACCGGGCGGTCCAGCTCCGCCGCGCGGCGGTAGGCCGCCTCCAGCGCGGCGATGTCGTGTCCGTCCACCGGGCCGAGGTAGGCGAGACCGAGGTTCTCGAACAGGTTCCGGCCTTCGTGGCGGCCTTCGCGCAGCGCGGCCAGATGGTCGGCCAGGCCGCCGACCGTGGGGTCGTACGAGCGGCCGTTGTCGTTGAGGACCGCCACCACCCGGTCCTCGCTCTGGCCGAGGTTGTTCAGGGACTCCCAGGCCAGGCCCCCGGTCAGCGCGCCGTCGCCGATCACCGCGACCACGCGGCGGTGCGCCTCACCGGCCAGCCGCTGGGCCTTGGCCAGGCCGTCCGCGTAACTCAGGGCCGTGGCGGCGTGCGAGTTCTCCACGTGGTCGTGCGGCGATTCGGCGCGCATCGGGTAGCCGGACAGCCCGCCCGCCGCGCGGAGCGTGGTGAAGGCGTCCTGCCTGCCGGTGAGGATCTTGTGGACGTAGGACTGGTGACCGGTGTCGAAGACGATGCGGTCGGTCGGCGAGTCGAAGACGCGGTGCAGGGCGATGGTCAGCTCGACCACGCCGAGGTTCGGGCCGAGGTGTCCGCCGGTGGCGGCGACACGTTCGACGAGGAAATCCCTGATCTCGCTCGCCAGCACCGGGAGTTGATCCGGGGGCAACTCCTTGAGCTGCCGGGGTCCGAGGACACTGCTGAGCACAGTGGATGTGGTGGACGCAGAAGTGGACGACATGGCTCCCCCGTTCAGCTCGTAGACCCGTCCGCCGATGGATCCGTATCGCCGCGCAGCGCGGACGGCAGTTCGAAGCGCACGGTCTCGCGGGTGATCTCACGTTCCTCGACGGACACCGGGCCGAACTCGCCCAGCGCGGTCACGACCTCGGTGACCAGGTGGTGCGGGGCCGAAGCACCGGCGGTGAGCGCGATCGTGCGCACTCCCTCCAGCCATTCGGGCCGGATGTCGGCGGCACTGTCGATCAGATGGGCCGGGGTGCCCTGGCGGCGGGATAGTTCCACCAGGCGGACCGAGTTGGAGGAGTTCGTCGAGCCGACGACCAGGGCGAGGTCGGACTCCCCGATGATCGCGTTGAGCGCCTTCTGGCGGTTCGTGGTGGCGTAGCAGATGTCTTCGGACGCCGGTTCGTGCAGCAGCGGGAACCGCTCCCGCAGGGCGCCGACGACCTCGGCGGTCTCGTCGACCGAGAGCGTGGTCTGGGTGAGGTAGGAGATCTGCCGCGCATCGGCCGGTGACAGGTTTCGCACGTCCTCGACCGTCTCGACCAGCACCGTGGACTCCGGCGCCTCCCCGAGGGTGCCCTCGACCTCCTCGTGCCCGGCGTGGCCGACGAGCACGACGGTGTCGCCGCGCCCCGCGAAACGGCGGGCCTTGGCGTGGACCTTGGCGACCAGCGGGCAGGTTCCGTCGATGACGTCGAGGGCGCGGCGATCCGCCTCCTCGCGCACGGCGGGGGACACCCCGTGCGCGGAGAACACCACCGTCGCGCCGTCGGGCACCTGGTCCAGTTCGTCCACGAACACCGCGCCCCGCCCCGCGAGATCGCCGACGACGGACACGTTGTGCACGATCTCCTTGCGGACGTAGACCGGAGCGCCGCGCGACTCCAGAGCTTCCTCGACGATCTCGATGGCCCGCTCGACACCGGCGCAGAAGGACCGAGGGCCGGCCAGCAGGACGCGACGTGCGCCGCCGTTCTCCACATGCTCGTCCGAGCTTACGTAAGCCATGTTTCCGGAGACTAGGAAGGCGATGTCCTCCGATCAACGCGCGATTCCACTTTCCCGAACGGTCGCTGCGGCGGGTGCGATCCGGCCTGTCACAAAGGGCCCGATCGCATGGCCCCACGGGACAACAGCCTCCGGTGATCTTGAGTTGACCGCCCGGGCGCAGGTAGCCATGAACCGTGAACGCTGGACGGAATTCTCGGACGCTGGCCCGTGGAACAGCCGCGGATGAGGTGGTTGAGATGGACGCGACCGGATCCGCGGGAGGCCCGCTGCGGAAGGCGCTCGCCGTCCTCGAAGCCCTGGCCGGGGCGTCGCGGCCACTCACCCTGTCGGAGCTGGCCCGGCTGGTCGGCCAGCCGAAGTCGACCCTGCACCGCACCATGCGGGTGCTCACCGATCTCCGTCTCGCCGTCCGCAGGGAATCGAAGTACTACGAGGTCGGGGACTACCTGTCCCAGATGGCCGCCACGAGCGGCGCGGCCCGGGCGCAGAGTCTCAGCTACCCGATCACCCCCTTCCTCATCGAGCTGTTCCAGCTCACCCACAAGATCGTCAGCGTGGGCATGCTGTCGGGTACGAACGTCCACCATGTCGGGACCCTCTACCGCCAGGAACACGCCCGCCTCGCGATGGCGCTGCGCCACCCCTTCCCGGCGCACTGCTCGGCGGCGGGCAGACTCCTGATCGCCAAGAGCACCCGGAACCCGGCCGACGTCGGCGGCACCGCGCTGGTCGCGGACACGCGGTGGACCGTCACCGGGACGGACACGATGCGGCGCGAGTTCGAGCAGATCCGGCGCACCGGACTGTCCTACGCCAGGAGCGAGCACATCCCCGGCCTGGTCGAGGTGGCTGCCCCGGTCCACCTCGGCAAGTCCGGCCAGGTGGCGGCGATCGTGGTGGGCGACACGGTGAACAACATGGACCTGCGCAGCGTGGGGCGCGTACTGCTGCGGACCGTCGGCGTCATCGAACAGAACCTGGCCGGGGCCTGCTGACGCCCCTCCGTCCTGGGAGTCCGTGGCGTGCGGCGGAGAGAGCGGGGAGGGCGGAACGCGGTGCCCCACGGGGACCGGCGCGCACTCAGGTAGCGGTGCCGGGCACCGCGAGCACGCCGGACCGCGGTGTCAGCGGGCGACGGTGCTGGCCATCGCGCTGTACCCCCACGCACCGCTGAGCGGTCGTTCCGCGGCTCTCTCCGCCGCGAGATCTCACTGTGGCACCGCGTCGGCCCCGGGGCCACGGCCGTTGTCGCGCTCCTGACGCCGCGCCGCCGCGGATTGACGTGGTCCTGACGGGGGTCAGGGGTGGCGTCAGAGGGGCGTCAAAACCGCGGCCTGCGGTGCCAGGGATCCGATAAGGGGGCTCGGCCCCGCCCGGTGCGCCGCCCGAAGCTGAGCACCCGATGTGTTCCGACGCCGGTCTGGAGGCGCGACGACATGACGAAGGTGTTCCGTGGCGAGGACCCGGCCGCGGCCGTGAGCGGGGCCGGCGAGGAACCGCCTGATACCGGCGTACGTCCCGATGGCCCCGGCGAGCGGCACCGGCTCACCGCCACCCAGGGCCTGGCGGCGCTGTCGCTGGACGCGATGGCGTCCGTGGCGTACGGGCCGGAGGCCATCGTCCTGGTGCTGGCCGCGGCGGGGGCGCACGGGCTCGGCTTCACGCTGCCGGTCACGCTCGCCATCGCCGGGCTGCTGGCGGTCCTGGTCGCCTCGTACCGGCAGGTCATCGCCGCCTTCCCGAACGGCGGCGGGGCGTACGCCGTGGCCAAGGCCCACCTGGGCAGACGGCCCGCGCTCGTCGCCGCCGCGTCGCTGATTCTGGACTACGTCCTCAACGTGGCCGTGTCCGTGACCGCCGGGGTCGCCGCGCTCACCTCCGCGTTCCCGGCCCTGTACACGGACCGGGTGGGGATCTGCCTGGCCGTGCTCGCGCTGGTGACGGCCGTCAATCTGCGCGGCGTCGTCGAGTCCGCGCGCGCCTTCATCGTCCCCACCGTCGTCTTCGTGGGCTCCATCCTCGCCATCATCATTGTCGGGTTGTTCCGCTCCGCACCGGTCAGCACCGCCACCGCCGAAGGACACGCCACCGCGCTCGGCCACGGTGCGACGACGGTCGGCGCGCTGCTCCTGCTGAAGGCGTTCGCGTCCGGCTGTTCGGCGCTGACCGGAGTCGAGGCCGTCGCCAACGCCGTACCGTCCTTCCGCGCCCCGGCCGCCCGCCGCGCCCAGCGCACCGAAGTGGCCCTCGGCGCGCTGCTGGGCGTCATGCTGATCGGGCTGTCGGTGCTGATCGGCCGCTTCCACCTCCAGCCGGTCGAGGGCGTGACCGTCCTCGCCCAGCTCGCGGATGCCTCCCTCGGCCACAACTGGGCCTTCTACGTGGTTCAGTTCGCCACCATGGTGCTGCTCGCGCTGGCCGCCAACACCTCCTTCGGCGGGCTTCCGGTCCTGATGAGCCTCCTCGCCCGGGACAACCACCTGCCGCATGTGTTCGCCCTCAAGGCCGACCGCCAGGTCCACCGCCACGGTGTGCTCGCCCTCGCCGCCACCTCCGCCGCCCTGCTGATCGTCTCCGGCGGGGACACCAACACCCTCGTCCCGCTCTTCGCCATCGGCGTCTTCGTCGGCTTCACGCTCTGCCAGACCGGCATGGTCCGCCACTGGCGCGCCGAACGCACCCCCGGCTGGCGTGCCAAAGCGACACTCAACGGCTTCGGCGCCCTGCTCAGCGGCGTCGCGGCGATCGTCGTCACCGCCACCAAGTTCACCGGGGGCGCGTGGCTCGTCGTCCTCGCCCTGCCGCTCCTCGTCCTCACCTTCGGACGCGTCCACCGCGCGTACGACCGCATCGGCCATGCCCTGGAACTCGGCCGTATCCCCGACCCACCCCACCCCGGCCACTCCCTGGTCGTCGTCCCCGTCGCCGGACTGTCCCGGCTCACCCGCGAGGCGCTGGGCGCCGCCGCCTCCCTCGGCGACCAGGTCCACGCCGTCACCGTCGTCCACCCCGACCCGGAGGACAGGCGCGTCGCCGAGATGCTGCGCCGCGACTGGGAGCTGTGGAACCCCGGCACCGACCTGATCGACGTTCCCTCCGCCACCCGCTCCCTGGGCCGTCCGATCGCCTGTTACGTACGCGAGCTGACCGCCCGCCACCCCGAGTCCCGGATCACCGTCCTCATCCCCGAAACCGAGCCTGCCCATCTATGGCAGAGGCTGTTGCAGAACCAGCGCGGCGCCGTCCTCGCCCACGCCCTGCGCCGCGACACCGACGCGGCGATCTGCCGCCTGCGCTTCCGGCTGCCGATGGACTGACGGCCTCCGCCGCTCACACTCCGGGTGGCACTCCGCGCCGCCAGATGATTCACGATTCCATGGATTCAGCAATTTGTGTATTCTCATCGGTGTGCTGACTCTCGCCGCTGACATCGAGGTGCTGGCGCGGTTCGGCCGCGCCCTGGCGGACCCGATCCGCTGCCGGATCCTGCTCGCCCTGCGCGAGGCTCCGGCGCATCCCGCCGATCTCGCCGACGCCCTGGAGATCTCCCGGACCCGGCTGTCGAACCATCTGACGTGTCTGCGCGACTGCGGCCTGGTCGTCGCGGTGCCGGTCGGCCGTCGTATCCGCTACGAACTCGCCGACGAACGCCTCGGGCACGCGCTGGACGACCTGCGCACCGCCGTGGTGGCCGTCGCGGCGGACAAGACCTGCCCGGACGCGGGGGCGAAGGGCTGCTGCTGAGATGAGCGCGGAGACATCCGTCGGCACAGGCCCGTCCCCGGTCCGCCGCGAGGCACTGGCGAAGCGCATACGGCTGCTGGTCGCGGCCACCATCACCTACAACGTCATCGAGGCGATCGTCGCGATCACCGCCGGGACGCTCGCCTCCTCCACCGCGCTGATCGGCTTCGGCTTGGACTCCGTCATCGAGGTGTCCTCCGCCGCCGCGGTCGCCTGGCAGTTCTCCGCTCGCGAGCACGCCGTGCGTGAGGCGAGGGAGAAGACGACGCTGCGGCTGATCGCCGTCTCGTTCTTCGCCCTAGCCGCGTACGTCGCCGCCGACGCGGTCCGGGCGCTGACCGGCACCGGGGAGGCCGAACGCTCCGCCCCCGGCATCGTCATCGCCGCGCTGTCCCTGGCCGTGATGCCCTTCCTGTCCGCCGCCCAGCGCACGGCGGGCCGCGAGATCGGCTCCGCCAGCGCGGTCGCCGACTCGAAGCAGACGCTGCTGTGCACCTACCTCTCCGCCGTCCTTCTCGTCGGCCTGGTCCTCAACGCCACTCTCGGCTGGTCCTGGGCCGACCCCGTCGCCGCCCTCGTCATCGCCGCCATCGCGGTCAGGGAGGGCCGCGACGCCTGGCAGGGCAAGGGCTGCTGCGCGCCCCCGGCCGCGCCGACATCTGCGGCCGACGCCTGTGGCTGCTGCGAACCGTCGCCGAAGTGAGGGCGAGGGCTCAGCGCGGAAGAACCCAGTCCGGGGCCCACGTCCCGGCGGCGTCGTGGTCGGTCGGGGTGTCGGTGAGGTGGGCGCGGAGGGCGGGTAGTGCCGGGTGGGGGTTGTCGCGGTGCCAGAGCAGGGAGTGCGGGTAGACGGGTACCGGGTCGGTCACCGGGATGCGGCGCAGGCCGTGGCCCGAGGGCCAGACGAGACGAGTGTGCTCGCTCATGAAGGTGGCCAGGGCCGGGGTGTCGGCGACGGTGTCGAGGAGCGCGTCGGAGCCGAAGTTGGGGCCGGTCGCCTCGATGGTGAGGCCGAACTCGGCGACGAGGTCGTCGTAGTAGGCCGCCCACTCGGTGCCGGGGACGATGCCGGGCATCCAGATCCGGTGCCCGTCATCGGCGAGCTGAGCGACGGTCACCGACCGGGCGCCCGCCAGGGCGTGGCCGGGGCCGGTGAGGAGCTGGAGCGGTTCGTCGAGCACCCGGACGGACTCGATGTCCTCGGGCAGGGGACGGCCGGGCATGGCGACGGCGCGGAAGGACGCGTCGATCGCGCCGGACCGGATGGCGGCGACGGCCGTCTCGACGTCGAACAGCATCACCACGTCGAGGTCGATCTCGGGGTGCGCGCGGTGGAAGCCGCGCATCAGGCCCGATGGCGCGACGCGCGAGGCGATCACGTCGACGCGCAGCGGACGGCTGCCGGGGCGTACGGACGCGACCGCGCGCTCGGCGGCGCGCAGCAGCTCGCGCGCGTGGGGCAGGAACGCCTGCCCGTCGATGGTGAGCCCGGCGCCGCGCGCGGTGCGGGTGAACAGCCGCACGCCGAGGTCGCGCTCCAGCGCGGCGATGCGCTTGGAGACGGCCTGCTGGGTGACCGCCAGCTCGGCGGCGGCCTCCTGGAACTGCCCCGCGTCGGCGGCGGCGACGAAGGTCCGGACGGTGTCGAGATCCACGCCGACACCCTACGGCCACAACCATCGGTTGTGGCCGACGGCTCCGCCGTTGTTTGATCCCTGGTCGCGGCGCTCGCTTTGATGCTTCCGATCGCTGATCGGTTGTGCGGAGTGAGGGGCGGGCGTCGGGCATGTCGGGCATGTGGGGCAGGGGGAGCGGACAGCGGCTGGGGCGGCGGTTCGGGTGGTTCTGGGGTGCGTACGCGTCCAGCGCGCTCGGCACGTGGCTCGCCTTCGGCGCGTTCCCGCTGATCGCCATCGAGGTGCTGCACGCAGGACCGGCCGAGGTCGCCGCGCTCGCCTCGGTGGGGGCCGCCGTGGGCGCGGCCGTGGCGGTGCCGCTCGGCCCGTGGATGGAGTTCCGCCGCAAGGGGCCGGTGCTGATCGCGACGGACCTGGTGCGGTGCGCGGCGCTGCTGACGATCCCCGCCGCGTTCGCGCTCGGCGTCCTCACGTACCTCCAGCTCCTGCTGGTCTCGGTCGTCGTCGCGGCGGCCGACATCACCTTCCGCGCCGCCTCCGGCGCGTACCTGAAGACGCTGCTCCCGGCCGAGCACCTGCTCGTCGCCAACGCCCGGTTCGAGTCCACGGCCTGGACGACCACGATCATCGGCCCGCCGCTGGGCGGCGCGGCGACCGGGCTCCTCGGCCCGGTGGCGACGGTGGTGGCCGACGCGGTCAGCTACCTGCTCTCGGCCCTGGGGCTCCGCGCGATGGGCGGGCACGAGCCGCCGCCCGAGCGCCGGGAGGCCGCGCGAATGCGGGCCGGGGACCTGCTCGACGGCTGGCGGTACATCCTCGCCGACGCGGCGCTGCGGCCACTGTTCTTCAACACCGCCCTGTTCAATGCCCTGGTGATGGCCACCCAGCCGCTGCTGGCCGTCCTGATGCTCGGCCACCTCGGGTTCGCACCGTGGCAGTACGGCCTCGCCTTCGCCGCGCCCTCGATCGGCGGGCTGCTCGGTTCACGGCTGGCCCGGCCGCTCGTCACCCGGTTCGGACAGCACCGGGTCCTCGTCGTGTCCGGGGCGCTGCGCGCGCTCTGGCCCGTCGGCCTGGCCTTCCTGGGGCCGGGCACCGGAGGGCTGCTGCTGGTGATCGGCGTCGAACTCGGGCTCATCTTCTGCTGCGGCGTCTTCAACCCCGTCTCCGCCACCTACCGCCTCGAACGCACCGCGACCGGTCGGGTCGCCCGCACCCTGTCCGCCTGGACGGTGACGGTCAGGGCCACGACCGCGCTCCTGACGGCCGTCTGGGGCGTGCTGGGCAGCCTGCTCGGCGCGCGTACCGCCATCGGCCTGGCGGGCGTGCTCCTGCTGGCGACCCCGCTGCTGCTGCCCCGCCGCCGGTCCGCCACTGAGCGGACAGATAATCGGTTGCCCGGCGGCGACGGCGCTGGATCTACTGCCGCATGACGACGCCACCAGCACCCCTTGAGGCCGAGCGGACCGACGGGACATCCGTCCGGATCGGCGCGCTCGTTCCGCTGACCCGCCCTGGCTGGGCCGAGGCGGGCCACCACCTGCTCGCCGGACTCGAACTGGCCGTATCCGAGGTCAATGAGACCGGCGGGATCGCCGGAAGACCACTGGAGCTGGTGGTCCGGGACACCTCGGCCGATCCGCAGAGGGCCACGGCGGCCATCGACGAACTGGCCCGCCTGGGCGTGGCCGCCGTGGCGGGGGAGTACCACAGTGTCGTCGCGCGCGCCGCTGCCACCAGGGCCGACGCCCTCGGCCTGCCGTACCTCTGCTCGTCGGCGGTGCTCGACGCGCTCACCGAACAGCCGACGGAATGGGTCGCGCGCCTCTCCCCGCCGCAGTCCCGTGGCTGGCAGGTCTACGCGGACTTCCTCCTCGGCGCGGGCCACAGCCGCGTCGCCGTAGCGGCCCAGCCGAGCGTCTACTGGGCCGCCGGGACCCGCATCCTGCGGGACCAGCTCGCGGCACGCGGCGGCACCGTCATCGAACTCGACATGCTTGCCCCGGAGGCCGTGTGCGACGCACTCGTCGGCCAGCGCGCGACAGCCCTCCTCCTCCTGGTCGGTCACCCGGAACCGGCGGTGCCGATCGTCAAGGCCGTCCGCGGCGACCAGCGCCTCGCCGAGGTCATGATCGGCGCCCCGGCCGGGCAACCGGAGTTCGCCGAATGGGCGGCGTCGCTGGGCGAGGACGGCGCCGGGATCCCGTTCCTGCGCTACCTGCCCGAGCGCCTCGGCCCCCTCGGCGTACGCGTCGGGACGGCCCTGCGCGAGCGGCTGGGCGAAGCCCCCTCCTTCGTCGCCTTCGAGGGCTACGACACGGTCGCCGTCCTCGCCGATGTGCTGCGCTCGTACGGCGCGGACCGGGCGCGCACCGCCGCATCCTGGCCGCGCGTGGCGGTCGAAGGCACCCGCGGGCAGATCCGGTTCTCCCGCACGCCGGGCATCAGCGTGTGGCAATGGACCGGGGCGCCCCTCCAAGTCGTCGACCGGGATCCGGCGCACCCCGAACGCTTCCGGATCCTTCACGTGCCGTCGTAGCCGTATCCATCGCAGCAGTGCAGGTCCGTCGTACCAGCGGCGGATCCGCCCGGCCCGGTCGTACTGCGTTCTCAGTAGCGGGAAGTGTCGGCAGGCGCACGACGACAGGACGGCCCGCTCCCGGGGAGTCTGGGCGGACAGTCGGCACCAGATGTGGAGACCTCCTGCCGTGGCTACATTCCTTTACCAAGTGGGCCGTCTGGCCTTCCGGCGACGCTGGTACGTCGCCCTGGTCTGGGCGGCCGTCCTGGCCGCCGTCGGGCTGGGCGCCCTCAAGGCTCCGGGGGCTTCCGACGAGGAGTTCTCCATGCCGGGCATCGAGGCCCAGAAGGCGTTCGACCTCATGGAACAGCGCTTCCCCGGCGTCACCGCAGACGGCGCGACAGCCAGGGTCGTGTTCGTCGCGCCGGGCGGTGAGAAGGTCACCGCCGCCGAGAACAAGCGGACCGTCGAGAAGGCCGTGGCCGACCTGGCCGACGGCCCCCAGGTCGCGAGCGCCGTCGACCCGTTCCGGGCGAAGGCCGTCAGCAAGGACGGCACGACGGCGTACGCGTCCGTCACGTATAAGGTCGCGGCCGCCGACCTCACCGACGCCAGCACGACGCGGCTGGAGCGGGCCATCGACACGGCCCGGGACTCCGGGCTGACCGTCGAGGCGGGCGGAAGCGCGATGAACGACGGTGGCGGGCCCGGCGGTGTGGCCGAGGTGGTCGGCGTCGCGATAGCCGCCGTCGTACTGCTGGTCACCTTCGGCTCGCTGGCCGCCGCCGGACTGCCATTGCTGACCGCCATCATCGGCGTGGGCGTGAGCATGGCCACCATCCTGACCCTCTCCTCGGCGCTGGGCCTGTCCGCGACGACCGGCACCCTGGCGATGATGCTGGGCCTCGCGGTCGGCATCGACTACGCCCTGTTCGTCGTCTCCCGCTACCGCGAGGAGCGCGCCAAGGGCCACGCACCGCAGGAGGCGGTCGGTCTGGCGGTCGGCACGGCCGGTTCCGCGGTCGTGTTCGCCGGGCTCACCGTCGTCATCGCGCTGGCCGGACTCGCGGTGGTCGGCATCCCGATGCTCACCAAGATGGGCCTGGCCGCGGCGGGCGCGGTCGTGGTGGCCGTACTGATCGCGCTGACGCTGGTCCCGGCATTCCTCGGCTTCTGGCCGAACGCCGTGCTCCGGCGCCGGGCCCGCAAGAGCGGCCGTATCGAGGAGGAGAGCGAGAACAACGGCGGCACCCGCTGGGCGCGGTTCGTGCTGCGGCGTCCGCTGCCCGTGCTGCTGCTCGGTGTGGTGGGCCTCGGGGCCCTCGCGGTGCCGATGACCAATTTGCAGCTCGGCATGCCGGGTGACGAGGCCAAGTCGACCTCCACCACCGAGCGCCGGGCTTACGACGCGCTCGCCGAGGGGTTCGGGCCGGGCTTCAACGGGCCGCTGACCGTCGTCGTGGACACGAAGGGGGATGAGAAGGGAGACGCGAAGGGGAACGCCGACCCGAAGGGCGCCGCCGCGATGGTCGCGAAGGAGATCGGCGGCACCGAGGGCGTCGTCTCCGTCTCCCCGGCCCGCTTCAACGAAGCCGGTGACACGGCCGTCTTCCAGGTCGTACCGTCCACGGCGCCGACCGACGAGAAGACCAAGGACCTGGTCACGACCATCCGGAACGAGCGGCCCGCGGCCGAGGCCAGGACCGGGGCGACCTTCGAGGTCACCGGCACCACCGCGCTGAACATCGACATCTCCGACAAGGTGCAGTCCGCGCTGATCCCCTACCTGGTCGTCGTCGTGGGCCTCGCGATCGTGCTCCTGCTGGTGGTCTTCCGGTCCCTGCTGGTCCCGCTGAAGGCGGCCCTCGGCTTCCTGCTGTCGGTGCTGGCCTCCCTCGGCGTGGTCGTCCTGGTCTTCCAGCAGGGCCACGGCGCCGAACTCCTCGGCGTGGAACAGACCGGCCCGATCATGAGCCTGATGCCGATCTTCCTGGTGGGCATCGTCTTCGGCCTGGCCATGGACTACGAGGTGTTCCTCGTCTCGCGGATGCGGGAGGCGTACGTCCACGGCGAGCGGCCCGGCCAGGCGGTCACGTCCGGCTTCCGGCACAGCGCCCGCGTGGTGGTGGCCGCCGCACTGATCATGATCGCGGTGTTCGCCGGGTTCGTCGGCGAGAGCGACTCCATGATCAAGATGATCGGGTTCGGACTCGCCGCCGCCGTCCTGTTCGACGCCTTCGTCGTACGGATGGCGATCGTGCCCGCCGTGCTCGCGCTGCTCGGCGACAAGGCCTGGTGGCTGCCGAAGTGGCTGGACCGGCTGCTGCCCAACGTCGATGTGGAGGGCGAGGCGCTGAGCCGCCGCCCGGAACC
Source organism: Streptomyces sp. NPDC059850 (assembly GCF_042731515.1). Lineage (NCBI taxonomy): Bacteria > Bacillati > Actinomycetota > Actinomycetes > Kitasatosporales > Streptomycetaceae > Streptomyces > Streptomyces sp. NPDC059850. Next base: position 34,807 of record NZ_JBHWJI010000004.1, on the reverse strand, counting down.
CCCGCGCGCGGAAGCGGATCCCGAAGCGGCCGAGAGGCCCGGCCGGGAAGTGGCCCGCATCTGATACGGCCGCCCGACCCACCCCCGCCGGGGCCGCCCGTGGCGCACGACACGGGCGGCCCCGGCAGCCGTCCGCGCGGGAAACGGGCCACGATGGTCCCAGAGCACCGACCGGAGAACCCGATGAGCACCAGCCTTGAGCGTTATACGGACCGTTTCGAGCAGTACGCCGACCGCCACCCCCGCATCGTGGACGTGGCGGTCGTCCTGGCCCTGATGGGGTGCGCGGCCCTCGGCAGCAATCTCACCCTGCCCGGCGCCGACCCGCCCGACCAGGACAGGACCGCCATGGTCCTCATGGGCGTGTCCTGCCTCGCCCTGCTGAGGTACCGCAGCCACCCGCGTACCGCCGTCGTCGTGACCGCGGTCTGCACGGTGGTGGTGATCGCGCTGGGGTATCTGCTCACCCCGCTGCTGCTGGGCCCCGTCATGGCGGCGCTGTACTGGCTGGCCACGCTCTCCGACCGCAGGACCACCCGCGCCTTCGGCTTCACCACCATGGCGGCGCTGATGGTCGCGTCAGCGGTCTCCGACTCCATGGACCGCCTCTCCCTGGTGCTCAGGATGATCGGCCCCCTCTTCTGGCTGCTGCTGCCGCTCGCCGCGGGCACCATGACCCGGCTGCGGCGCGCCTACCTGGAGTCGGTGCAGGCCCGCGCCGAACACGCCGAGCACACCCGGGAGGAGGAGGCACGGCTGCGCGTCACCGAGGAGCGCATGCGCATCGCCCGCGAGCTGCACGACGTCGTGGCCCACCACCTGGCCCTGGCCAACGCGCAGGCCGGTACGGCCGCCCACCTCGTACTCAGCAACCCGCGGCAGACGCAAGCGATCCTCACCGACCTGACCGGCACCACGTCCTCCGCGCTGCGCGAGCTGAAGGCCACGCTGGGACTGCTGCGCCAGAGCGACGATCCGGCCACCGGAGCGCTGGAGCCGTCCCCCGGCCTCGCCCGCCTGCCCGAACTGGTCTCGGCGTGCGCGTCCGCGGGACTCGCCGTCACGGTCACCACGACAGGGGAGCCGCGCCCGCTCTCGCCCGGGGTGGACCTGACCGCGTTCCGGATCGTGCAGGAGGCGCTCACCAACGTCACCAAGCACGCCGCCGCGGACTCCGCCCACGTACGCCTCGCCTACGCCGGTTCGCGCCTGCTGATCACGGTCAGCAACGACGGCCCGGACACCCCCGGCGCCACGGGCACCAACGATTGCTTGGAGGCCGTACGGGGCCGGGGCTTCGGCCTCATGGGCATGCGCGAGCGCGCCCACACCATCGGCGGCGAACTCCGCGCCGGACCCCGCCCGGAGGGCGGCTTCGAGGTCACCACCGCGCTGCCGCTCCAGCCTTCGGCACCCGAACCGGCCGCGGCCGCCACCGATTTTCCCTCAGGAGGAGAAGAGTCATGACCATCAAGGTGCTGCTCGCCGACGACCAGGCCTTGTTGCGGGCCACCTTCCGGATCCTGATCGACTCCTGTGCGGACATGACGGTGGTCGGCGAGGCCTCGGACGGCGCGGAGGCGCTGGAGCTGACCCGCGCCCACCACCCCGACATCGTCCTCATGGACATCCGGATGCCGGGCACCGACGGTCTCGCCGCCACCTCCGCGATCTGCGCCGACCCGGAACTGGCCGCCACCCGCGTGCTCATCCTGACGACGTTCGAGACCGAGGACTACGTCGCCCAGGCGCTGCGCGGCGGTGCCAGCGGCTTCCTCGGCAAGGACGTCACCGCCGACACCCTGCTGGCAGGTCTGCGTACGGTGGCCTCCGGCGAGGCGCTGCTGTCACCCGCCGCGACCCGCACCCTCATCACGAACTTCCTCATGTCCCCCGCCCCCGACACCCACCTCGCGCCCCCGCAGCGCCTGTCGGAACTCACCGTCCGCGAACGCGAGGTGATGGGCCTGGCCGCCGAGGGCAAATCCAACACCGAGATCGCCGAGATCCTCACGGTGAGCCCGCTGACCGTGCGCACCCACGTCCACCGCGCGATGACGAAGCTGGGCGCCCGCGACCGTGCCCAACTGGTCGTCATCGCCTACCAGACGGGCCTGGCCCAGGCGCCCCCGCCACTGCCGCCCGGGTGACGGGGGCTCACCCGCCGACGATCCGTTCCACCAGCAGGAACACCCCGATGGCGATCATCATCGCCCCGGAGACGCGAGTCACCGCCCGGGCCGCCCCCGGCCGCGTCTTGAGGACCGTACGGGCGAGCACACCGACGCCGAGGTACACCAGCGCGCAGGCCGTCATGTGGAGCGTGCCGAGCAGACCGGTCTGCGCGGCGACCGGCCAGCCGTGGGCGGGGTCGATGAACTGCGGGAACAGCGAGAAGTACAGCAGCAGCGCCTTGGGGTTCAGACCGCTGATCCCGACCCCCTTGAGCATGATCTGCAAGCGGGAGGACCCCATGGCCTCCTCCGAGGCCGTCAGCGTGGCGGGCTGCCGCAGCACACCGCAGCCCAGCCACACCAGATACCCGGCCCCGGCGACGGTCAGCGCGGTGAGCACGGTCGCCGAACTCGCCACGATCACCACCAGGCCCGCGACGGCGAGCAGCGTGTACCCGACGTACCCGGCGATCAGCCCGGCGACCGCCGGAACGACCGACCGGTCCCGCAGCCCGGCCGAGATCGCGTAGGCCCAGTCGGCCCCCGGGGTGAACACCAGCAGCAGGTCCACTGCCAAAAAGGCCGCCAGCGTCGTCAGTGCCATCGTTCGATCCCTCTCATTTCTTGCTCTGAGAGGGAGGCTAGGCGGAATCGGCCCGAATGTGTTTGCGTTCTTACCCCGGAATGGCCTCCAGCGAGGCAGGATCTCTCTCATAGCGGCCACAGCCCGGAAGATTCTTGCTAATCAGCAGGTCAGGGGCGTTCGGCGATGCGGGCTAGGACACGGTGAGGATGCGGTGCTGGCCGTGGGCGGCCAGGGGCTCGGCGTCGTGGATGCTGGTGACCCAGGTGACGGCGGCGTACCGGCCGGGGGAGAGCGGCGGGGCGAGGGTGACGGCCCGGCCAGGGGAGAGCGGCGGGGTGCCCAGCCAGCGGGTGATGTCGAAGGGCGGGGGCGCGGTGTGGTCGAAGAACGCTTGGATGTCGTCCTCGGTGACGGTGTCGTCGGCGATGGGGTAGAGGACCAGTTCGTTGACCTGGCCTCGCATGCGGTTGACGTACCGGAGGGGGCGGCCGGGCCTGAGCTGGCCGCACAGGTCGAAGCGGGGTCCCAGGCCGGGGGCCTCCCGGGCCGTGACGGTGGCCGCGGGGGCGGCGGCCGGGGCCTGGTCGCGCGGTGGGCGGACCGTGAGCGTGCGGACGTACTCCTGCCCCGGCGCGGGGTCGCGGCCCCGGTCGCCCTCGAAGTCCAGGAATTCCAGGATCAGATAACGGCCGGGCTCCAGCCCGATGGTGAAGCCGGTGTCCGTGCCGACGTGGGTGAAGCCGCCCCCGTACAGCTCGGCGGCGGCCATCAGGGCCTTGGCCGCCTCGATGTTCTCCCGGCCCTCGGTCGCGAAGACGCTCCGCAACCGGGTACGGAACTCCGCCTCGCTCACGCCGCGCCGCAGCCGGGCGAGGCCAACGGCGCCCGTCCGGTGGCTGGTGGTCCGTAACCGGAAGGCGACGGCGCCCGAGCGGGCCGCTGCGGGAGCCGAGAAGCCGTCCTCTCCGGTGACGATGTCCAACGCAGGAACGTGTGGGCCGTGGGGCGCGCGTGCTCGCGCCGTGCCGCCCATCACCGCCGTAGCACCCAGCGCCGCCAGGCCCGTCAGGGCGCCGCGTCTGCTGAACCGAACCATGGGATCGTCCTCTCCGAAGGCGTTGCCGCCCACACCTGCCACATCGCGCATCACTCCGACTCGGATAGAGACGCGGACCGGCCGGCGACCGTTGCCTACACCTGCCGCAAGGTGGACCGTGGCGTGGCCGTGGCCAACTGGTGGGTGGGTCGGCGATGATGACGGAAACCCGCCAGCCCTGCCCCACCGCCCCGCCTACTGTCGCGGCATGTCACAGGACAGTCGCACCATCGTCGAGGCCGCATGGCAGGCGTTCGCCACTCATGACGCCGATCAGATATCCGCGGTCTTCACCGAGGACGCCGAATGGCTCGCTCCGCCGGGAAACGCCACGGCGATCGCCCTGGACGCCCCGAGCCACATGGTCGGCAAGCACGCGATCACACGCTTCCTCGCCGACGACTTCCCCCGGCTGTTCGTGCGCGACGTCGCGGTCACCTTCCACGGCTTCCACGTCGACGGAGATCGGGTGATCGTGGAGGAAACCATGACGGCGACTCTGGCCGACGGCAACCACTACGCCAACGACTACTGCCTCGTCTTCGAACTCCGGGACGGCCTCATCCACCGGGTCCGCGAGTACATGGATACCGCCCGCGGACACCGCATGATCAGCTTCTGAGGCTGTAGTGGAGCAGACGGGAACGGGCGGTCTTCTCGTCCAGCCCCAGTGCCTGCCCGATCTCCTCCCAGGACACCTCGTCGGCCTCCGCGCCGTACGCCGCCTCGCGCCCGATGCGCCGGGTGACGCGCTCCAGGACCGCCACACCCTTCAGCGCGGCCAACGGCGCCTCAAACGCTAAGGCGTTCAGCTGCTGCACGCTCTCGCCTCGCCAGCCGCAGGCACACGAGCCGCGCGGCTGCGCCGCCTTCGGCGCGCCCAGCGTGCCGTCGTCTCCGTGGTGTGCCACATGACGTTCCTCCTGCGACGGTTCGGGAACTGCGGGATGACTCGCCATCAGCCGGGCGCGTCCTCATCGATACCGCCGCGGTCGCCCCGGCCAGGAAGCCGCCCGCCCGTGGACGGCGGGCCCGACGAACCCAACGGGGGTGCGGGGAGGCTAGACTTCGGGGTCAATGTTTCGTAAAAACCAGGTACGGCGCGGGGGAGCCCCGTACAAAACGATTGGGTAGCCAGTGCTTCTGAAAACGTTCGGCTGGTCGTTCGCGGTCACCGCGCTCGGCTTGGTGGCGGCGGTGTTCTACGGGGGGTGGACCGGCTTCGGGATCGTGGCGATCCTGTCCATCCTCGAGATCTCGGTGTCCTTCGACAACGCCGTGGTCAACGCCGGGATCCTGAAGAAGATGAACGCCTTCTGGCAGAAGATCTTCCTCACCATCGGCATCCTGATCGCGGTCTTCGGCATGCGCCTGGTCTTCCCGGTCGTGATCGTCGCCGTCAGCGCCCAGATCGGTCCGATCGAAGCGGTGCGGCTCGCGCTCGACGACAAGGACAAGTACCAGCAGCTGGTGACCGACGCCCACCCGTCGATCGCCGCCTTCGGTGGCATGTTCCTGCTGATGATCTTCCTCGACTTCATCTTCGAGGACCGGGAGATCAAGTGGCTCGGCTGGCTGGAGCGTCCGCTCGCCAAGCTCGGCAAGGTCGACATGCTCTCGGCCTGCATCGCGCTCATCGTGCTGCTCGTCACCGCGATGACCTTCGCCACCAACGCCCACCAGCACGGCGGCATCCATGTGGACAAGGCGGAGACCGTCCTGATCGCCGGTATCGCGGGCTTGATCACCTACATGATCGTCGGCGGCCTCTCCGGCTACTTCGAGAACAAGCTCGAGGAAGAGGAGGAGCGCGAGCACGAGGCCGAGGAAGAGGCCAAGAAGAGCGGCAAGCAGGTCCCGGCGGTCGTGATGGCGGGCAAGGCCGCGTTCTTCATGTTCCTCTACCTGGAGGTCCTGGACGCGTCCTTCTCCTTCGACGGCGTCATCGGCGCCTTCGCGATCACCAACGACATCGTCCTGATGGCACTCGGCCTCGCCATCGGCGCGATGTATGTCCGCTCGCTCACGGTCTACCTGGTCCGCCAGGGCACCCTCGACGACTACGCGTACCTGGAGCACGGCGCGCACTACGCGATCGGCGCCCTCGCCGTGATCCTGCTCGTCACCATCCAGTACGAGATCCACGAGGTCATCACGGGCCTCGTCGGCGTCGTCCTGATCGCCTGGTCCTTCTTCTCCTCGGTCCAGCGCAACCGCAGGCTGGCGGCGGCCGAGGGGAAGGACACGGGGGCCGGCGAAAAGGCTGAGGTCTCCTCCGGCGTCTGAGCCGGGCCGTCAGGCGGACGGCAGGAGTGGCGCCAGGCCGTCGAACCAGCCCCTGGCGCCACTCCAGGTGCGGTGGCCATCCCGCGCGTGGTCAGCTCTGCTTGTCCAAGCTGATGGCCTGGCGGAGTTCCTCGCTCGCCGCTCCCGGTTCGTGCCGCTGGTTCTCCAGCAGAGCGGCGGCGATGGCGTCGAGCTTGCGCTGGATGGCGTGTTCTGCGCGCCGTTCGGAGTTCTTCAGCAGTGCCAGAAGCAGCAGCGACACGGCGGACATCGCCTCGCCCACCAGCAGCAGCCACGGCGTGGGCAGCTTCAGGGCATGCGCGGTGATCGCACCGGCGACCAGAACGAGGCACACGCCGAAGAAGCCGGGGGAGCTGGTGAAGTTCGAAGCGTGTTCCGCCAGGCGCGTGAACCAGCCCGGCCGGTCGCCGTCACGGTGCGCGGGATGCTGAGGCGCGATGAGGTCTCCAGCCGTCCTCACGACGCCCCCCGGTGGGCAGGGGCCTGCGACCCCGCCCGCTCCAGGCGTGCCATGCGATCAGCAGGGTCCTCCGCTCCGGTGGCCGTCGACACTACGTTCTCCCCATGGTCGGCACTACGTTCCTCCAACGGTCGGCCCCCATGCGGGACCCGACCAAACCTGTGAATTCGAGCTGATATGGCCGTGCCTACCCCGCCTTCCGCCGAGCATGCACCTGTGTGAACCGGCCGACATACCGGGACGGCAGGGCTTGTTCTACGATCTTCCGCATGGCGAAGCGCGCGGTACATCGGCGGGCCCGGAAGATCCTGGGTGAGGAGCCCGTGGCCCTGGTCTGGTGCGAGATCCGCACGCGCATCCCCACGCCGCCTAAAGACGTGCACCGCGCCGCGGGCAAGGGACGGCTCAAGCCCGGCCACCACTGGCTGCTGTATGTCGGGGCCGTGGTGTTCTTCTTCGTCGTCATCCCGATGATGCTGATCGACAAGCTGAGCGACCCCTTCGACTGGCCGCGCCGGTCGCGACGGGACCGCCGACCACGGGCCGCAGAGCCGGATAATCGCCGACAGGACCCGACCAACGGTGTCTTCGATGGAGACTGGAACCTGACCGCAGGTCAGCTTCTGCTGCACTGGTACGGGCATTCGCCCAACCCCAAACGCCTGGTCATGCTGGGGCGCGATCGCGTCTGCATCGCCACGTCTCCTCGCCGTCGACTGTCGCCCACCAAGGCCGACGACTTCCGGACCGTCGCGGAGTTTCCCCTCGACCAGGCCCACGTCGAAGGCGAGGCGGGCCAGCCGCGCGGATTCGCCACGTTCCGGCTGCGCTTCGCCGACGGCTCCTGGCTGGAGGTAGGACGGCTGGCCGAACCCGAGGACGCCGACCACTTCCTTCGCACCGTCAGCGCCTGACCAGCCAAGTCCGGGGACACCGTTGGGTGTTGTACGTACGAGGCGCGGAAAAAGTGTGCCAAGCGCCCCAACGGAATGGTGCCTCTCCGGTTGACCGGAGAGGCACCACTAGCCCGCGTATCAGTACGCACCTCGCAGCGGGCCTTCGCGAGTCTGGACGAGCCGTTCGTACGCTGGCCACGGGCTTGCTGCGGCACGACCGCGCACTCTGCCGCAGGCTGAAGAGGAAGTCGCATGGCCCACGATATGACGGCTGAGTGTTGCGTCGAACGGCTCGGCAGAGTTGCGGGTGGCCGCGGTCGGATGCCCTGGCCCGGTTGGGATCAGCTTCTGAGGCTGTAGTGGAGAAGGCGGGACTGGGCGGTCTTCTCGTCGAGCCCCAGCGCCTGGCCGATCGTCTCCCAGGACACCTCGTCGGCCTCCGCGCCATACGCCGCCTCGCGGCCGATGCGCTGGGTGATGCGCTCCAGGATCGCCACACACTTCAGCGCGGCCACCGGGGTGTCTACCGTCAGCGCGTCCAGCTGCTCCTCCACCTGGGTCAGAAGCGTTTCCAGCCCTGTCGGCAGGGGCACTGACCGCGCCCGGACCTCCTCGACGTGCTGCTTCCAGTCGTCGTGAGGGCCCGAGACCTCGAGGTCGAGCCGGGCATCGACCACCTCGTCCCAGTCGATCGGATACAGGCTCTCGCCACGCCAGCCGCACGCGCACGAGCCGCGCAGATGCGCCGCCTTGGGCGCGCGCAGCGTGCCGTCGTAAATCCACCACTCACTCAGGGACGGCACGGAACCGGAGCTGCCGACGTCGTAGTACACCGGCTTGGGCTCGCTGCCGTCCGCCAGAACCGCTGAGGGCTTGCCCTCATGAGACGAGCCGAACTCGGTGGTCTGCCACATGGCGCTTCCCCTGCGACTGTTGGGAGCAAATAGTCTAAGTTGATGCTGCTTTGGGGCAGTGTCCCGCATGAGGCGAGTGCGTCGCAGGTTTTCACTTGGATACGCCACATCGAGGGGGCGCGAGCGGACGTGGGCTCGTAGCAGATGAGTACGGTGACGTGACATCACACTGAGCGAGAAGACACGTGAGTTCGTGCGGCACGGGAGCGGTCTCTCCGCGACGGATCGCGGGTGTTCTGACCGGCCGGTTTCCGCCTATGTCATGACGGTGTGCCGGACGTGGCGCTGTCGCGCAGGAAGCCCGCGAAGGCCTGGGCGGCGGGGGTGAGGGCGTGGTCGCTCATGCGGACGAGGAGGATGCGGCGCACCGGGGCGGGGGGTTGCAGCGGCAGGACGCTGACGCCGTCTCGGATGCCTTCCAGGGCCAGGGTGGGGGCGAGGGCGACGCCGATGCCGGCGGCGACCATGGCCTGGGCCTCCTGGTAGTCGTGGGCCTCGTAGGCGATCTGCGGTTCGAAACCGGCTGTGTGGCAACTGCGGGCGAGGGCCTCGGCCACCGGGTGGTTCTCGGCGCGGGTGATCCAGGGGTCGTTCGCGAAGTCGGCGAGGGCGGCCAGGGCGCGGCCGGCGAGGGGGTGGTCCTCGCTGACGAGGAGGGCCGGGGGGTCGTCGGCGAGTGAGGTGACGACGATGTCCTCGCGGTCGATGCGGTTCCAGTCGTAGTCCCACATCAGGGACATCTCGATTTCCCGGTTCTCCAGCATCGCCCACAGGCCAGCGATGCGGGCGCTGCGCACGGTCAGCCGTACGTCGGGGTGTGTTTCCCGGAAGGCGATCACGGCCCGGGGGAGGAGGGAGGCGCCGACGGTGGGGAAGGTGCCGATGCGGAGGGTGCCCGCGCGCAGCCCCGCGAAGTCGGCGAGTTCGTTCTCCGCGGCTGTCAGCTCCCGCTCGATCCGCTCCCCGCGTATTGCCAGGGCGCGTCCCGCGTCGGTGAGCGTGACGCCCCGCGCGTGGCGCTCCAGCAGCGGTTGTCCGGCCTCCGTCTCCAGTCGGCTGACCTGCTGGGACACCGCTGAGGGTGTGTAGTTGAGCGCCCGCGCGGTGGCGGTGACCGAGCCGCGGCGGGCGACCTCGGTGAAGAGCAGGATGCGCCGTACGTCGAGCATCGCGCCACCTCCAGAGTTAACTCCAACTTAATACCCGTGCAGATTTCCGAGATTGTACTTCACGCTCTTCGCGCTCACCGTGGATCACACCACGCACGGAGGTGCCGTCGGGGTGGCCATGAGGAGTCTGTTGTGTTGCGTCTGCAGGGCGAGATGATCCGCGGAGGAACCAGCAAGTGCTGGATCTTTGACCGTCGCGATGTGGTGGCGACCGGTGTGGACGCCGACACCGTGCTGCTCGCCGCCTACAACGCCGCCGACCCCCGCCAGATCGACGGCGTCGGAGGCGCCTCCTCCACCACCTCCAAGGCCGCGATCGTCCAGCCGTCGGTCGAGCCGGGCATCGACGTCGAATACGCCTTCGCGCAGGTCGGTATCGGTGACGAGCGCGTGGAGTGGACCAGCAACTGCGGCAACTGTGCCACCGCCGTCGCCCTGTACGCCGTCCACAACAGCCTGGTGCCGATCACCTCGGACTCCACCACGGTGCGGATGCTCAACATCAACACCCGGGCCCGTCTCACCGGCACCATCCCCACCCCGGGCAGCACGGCCCCCGACGAGGGCACGGCCGCGGTGCCGGGCACCGTGGCGCTCGGTGTGCCGGTCCTGCTCGGCTTCGAGGACCCCGCCGGTACGAGCACGGGCCGCGCCCTGCCGACCGGACGTGCCCTGGACACCCTGACCGGGCCCACCGGTCCGGTCGAGGCGTCCCTGGTCGACGCCGGTGCCCCGGCCGCACTGTTCGAGGCCAAGGCGTTCGGCCTCGACGGCACCGAGTCCCTCACCGAGTTCGCGGCGGTGGTGCCCGCGCTCACCGTGCTGCGCCGTGAGGCCGCCCTGGCCATGGGCGTGGCCGACCGGAGCGACCCGGTCAGCCACGCCGTGCCGAAGGTCGGCGTCGTCGCCAGGTCTGCCCCGTATCGCACCACTCATGGCACTCTGGTCGGTCAGGACGAGTACGACCTGGCCGTGCGCATGGTCTCCATGCACACGCCCCACCCGGCGATCGGTCTCACCTCGGCCGTCGCGCTGGCCACCGCTGCCGCCATCCCCGGCACCCTCGCCCACCGCGTCGCCCGGCAGACCGCCGACGGCACGGTGCGGCTTGGCACCCCGGCGGGTGTCATCACCGCCCAAGCCGTCCCCGCGCCGGACGGCGGGTCCCCCACGGTGCTGCTGCATCGCGCCGCCCGACGCATCGCCCGAGCCGAACTTCTCGTTCCCGTCCTGGAAGGACGCCCCGCATGAGCCGCAACGATGCCGCCCCGGGTACCGTCACCGCTCCACCGCGCCGCCTCCGCCGGCTGCTGTCCCTGCTCTACGTCCAGTGCCTGATCGGGGTACTCGCCGGGGCCGCCGTCGGCTGGCTGTGGCCGTCCTTCGGAGCCGATCTGGGGCCCCTCGGAGACGGCTTCATCGCGCTGGTGCGCATGATGATCGCGCCGATCATCTTCTGTACCGTCGTCCATGGCATCGCTTCCATGGGCAACGCGCGCGCCGTCGGCCGGGTCAGCGTCAAGGCGCTGGTCTACTTCGAGGTGCTGACCACCGTCGCCATGGTGATCGGTCTGGTCGTCGTCAACGTCGTCCAGCCCGGCGGCGGACTGCACGTCGACACCTCCACCCTCTCCACCGAGGGCCTGCCGCCGGAGGCGACCGCGAGTCATGAAAGCTTCTCCGCCTTCGCCCTCGCCATGATTCCGGACACCCTGCTCAGCGCGCTGACCGGCCACGAGATCCTGCCCGTGCTGGTGATATCGGTGCTGTTCGGCTTCGGCCTGCACGCCAGTGGGGAAGCGGGTCTGGGGATCGCCCAGGGCATCGAGAAGCTGTCCAAGGTCCTGTTCACGCTCATCCGCTGGATCATGCGACTGGCCCCGCTCGGCGCCTTCGGCTCCATGGCCTTCACCATCGGCAACTACGGGCTGGACACCCTGCGCCACCTCTTCCTGCTGGTCGGCTCCTTCTGGCTCACCGCCCTGTTCTTCGTCCTGGTCGTGCTGGGCGCGGTCATGCGCATCAACGGCCTGCGCCTGCTGCCCTTCCTCCGCTACATCAGGGAAGAGCTGCTGATCGTCCTGGGCACCTCGTCCACCGAGCCGGTGCTGCCCCGCATGATGGGCAAGCTGCAGCACGTGGGTGCCTCCAAGCCGGTCGTCGGCATCACGCTGCCCGCCGGGTACTCCTTCAACCTCGACGGCACCGCGATCTACCTGACCATGGGCTCGGTCTTCCTCGCCCAGGCACTCGGCATCGACCTCAGCCTCCCCCAGCAGCTGTCGATGCTCGCCGTCATGCTCCTGACCTCCAAAGGCGCCGCCGGGGTCACCGGCTCCGGCTTCATCGCCCTGGCCGCCACCCTCAGCGCCGTTCCGCACGTACCCGTCGCCGCCCTGGCGCTCATCTTCGGCATCGACCGCTTCATGTCCGAGGCCCGCGCCCTGACCAGCCTGGTCGGCAACGGCGTCGCCACCCTGGCGGTGGCCAAATGGGAGGGACAGCTCGACGAGGACCGCGCCAAGGCCGTCCTCCGCGGCGAAATCCCGTACACCTCCGCTCCCGAGGCCGAGCCCACCCCTGGCGAGAAGCCTCTGGGCGCCGACCCGAAGGCAACGGCCGGAACGGACCGTGACCCCGTGCCCGCCGGCTGACATACCCCACACATAGCCGGTCCGGAGCCCGTGCTCCGGACCGGCCCCTTCCCGTGATCAGGAGCACCCGCGTTCATGACAGCACCCTGGGACGTCATCGTGGTCGGCGGCGGAAACGCCGGCTTCTGCGCAGGGCAGTCCGCCCGACTGGAGGGGGCTCGAGTCCTCGTACTGGAGAAGGCGCCACGGCAGTGGGCCGGTGGCAACTCCTACTTCACCGCCGGCGCCATGCGCACCGGCCACGGCGGACTCGCCGACCTCAAGGATCTCGTCGAACCGTCCGCTCAGGACCGCTTCCCCTCTCACCGACCTCGCCCCGTACACCGACGACGATTTCCTCGACGACCTGGCCAGGGTGACGCGTGGGCGCACCGACGCCGACCTCGCGCGGATCCCCGGTGGCGGTAAGGGAATGATCGAGCAGCATCTGGCGGCCGCCGAACGCAATGGAGTGCACGTACGCTTCGACGCCCCCGTCACCCGCCTGGTCACCGCATCCGACGGCGCCGTCCACGGTGTGGTGCTCGCTGGCGGAGACGTGCTGGAATCCCGCGCCGTGGTTCTCGCCGCCGCCTGGAGCACACGCCTGGCCAGTCTTCCACGGAAATGCTGACGGAGAACGACCGGCAATCGTTGCTCAGTGATCCGGCCGAGTCGGAAGAACAAGCACCGGCAGTTCGCCCTCCACCTGAACTGTCAAACGAAGGCCGACACCGGCAGTGCCGCTGGCGGTGAGAGATGTGGCCCTCACCGACGGGGGATGTGGTGAGGGCCATGTCAACAGGTGCTGTACGACGGCAGCTACTCCGCCCCGGTGTTCCGCGGCGGGACGTGCCCGTCGAGTAGGGCCGTGGGGCCGGGGCTACGACCTGTTGAGCGCGAGCTGACTCAGGACGACTTCGGCCTCGCCGGACCCGAGGAGTGACGCCGCAGCGGGCCACGGGGGAAGAGGACAGAACGCACGAAGGAGCGGTCGCACCCTCGATACGGGTATGCGACCGCCCCTTCGTCTGCTGTGGTCAGGAAGCCGCGACGCTCCGCAGGATCAAGTCCTCGGCCCGCTCCAGATCGGCTTGCGAGCGCAGACTCACTTCGCCCGCCGAGATTTCGTCCGCCGGTAGGTGAAGTCGTGCTGCTGCGGCTCCATCCGCGCCCCCCGGGCACCAGAAGCCGCTCATCGACCGGTTGGCCTATCCGTTGTGTGCTTCGAGCTCGGTCGCCAGCGTCTGTTGGGTGGCCGCCCACGACGCCAGGAGCGCTAGATTGTCAGCGGTCGGTGTGCCTGCGGGTGCGGTGAAGACGTTGAGGTGCAGGCCGGGTTCGGCGGGAAGTTCCAGGGATTCGACGTCCAAGTCGAGCTGGCCCACGATCGGATGGCGCACACGCTTGCGGCCGGACCGGTGCAGCCGCACGTCCTGAGATGCCCACCGCTGCCGAAATTGCTCACTGCACGTTGACAGTTCGCCGACTAGGGCGATCAGCTCCTCGTCGTGCGGATTGCGGCCGGTTTCCATGCGTAGCTTCGCGGCCACGGCACCGGTAATTTGGTCGTAGTCGACAAAGAAATCTCTGGCCGCCTCGGGGTTGAGATAGACGAACCGCGCTGTGTTCGCGGGGCGTCGCGGGTCGGCCAGCACCGGTGAATACAGCGCGCGAGCGAGTTGATTCATGGCGAGTACGTCATAACGGCCGTTACCGATCCAGGCCGGCGCATCGGAGATCGCGTCGAGCACCTGCCGCAGCGTCGAGCGCACCGTCACAGCAGGCCTACGCCGGCGTGGGCCGCTGGGCGCCTTGGATTGGCGCGCGAGGTGGAACAGGTGGTCGCGCTCGGCCTCGTCGAGTTGCAAGGCAGAGGCCAACGCGTCGAGCACGCCATCGGAGGCACCGGCGAGGCTGCCGCGTTCCATGCGCACGTAGTAGTCGACCGATACCCCCGCCAGTAGCGCTACCTCCTCGCGGCGCAGACCTTTGACCCGACGGTTGCCGCCGTAAGCGGGCAGGCCCGCCTGCTCGGGTGCGATGCGGGCGCGACGCGAGCTGAGGAACGCCCGGATCTCGGTGCGTAGATCCATCGTGGCCATCCCCTCACCGTAAGCCCGTCCCGCAGTCTAAGGGGTACCCGATGCGGTCGTCGCGATGCCGCCGTCTACCGGGATGATGGTGCCCGTGAGGTAGGACCCGGCCCGGCTAGCGAGAAACACGGCGATACCCGCCATGTCGTCGTCGCGGCCGAGCCTGCGCAGAGGGGCCGCCGCCGCGATCGTGTCGCCGATGGCATCGAGCGTGGACGCCATCATCTGCGACGGGAACACTCCCGGTGCTACCGCGTTCACCGTGACGTGCTGTGGGCCCAGCTCTCTGGCAAGCACTCTGGTGAGTTGATGGAGTGCCGCTTTGCTGCTGGCGTACGAGTAGTTGGGCGACTGGGCGACGTGGATGGCGCCGATACTGCCGATGTTAATGACCCGCGCGGGATCATCGGCGGTGCCCGCCCTGCGGAGTGCGGGGAGCAGCGCCTGCACCAGCCAGAACGGCGACTTGAGGTTGAGGTCGATCACTGTGTCCCAGGCCTCGTCCGGGAACGTCGCCAGCGGCTCGCGCCACATCGCTCCCGCGTTGTTGACAAGGATGTCCAGGCGTTCCGAGTCGACCTTGACAAGATCAGCGAGGCGCTGACACTCGTCGTGCCGGGAAAGGTCGGCGGGGATTGCTTGAACGTCGCCGAATTCGGACAGTAGATGCTGTGCCTCCGCGCACGCGTCTGCCTTGCGTGAGCTGATGACGACGCGGGCGCCCGCCTGGAGAAGGCCGCGCGCAATCATCATCCCAATGCCCCTGGTGCCACCAGTGACAAGGGCGTACTTCCCACTCAAATCGAAAAGCTCTGTGTGAGTGGTGAATTGGCGGTCCGCCATTGGTCTCCGTCTCTTCTGTCGTGGAAGAATGCGCCGACACGGTCGCGTATTCGGGGCAGCTGAATGGAACTGATGGGGGTAAAGCTGCAGTGCGTGTCCATGGGGTGTTGTCGGCGCTTTCGACTCAACCAGGTTGACAGGCGTTTGGGGCGTCTGGGAGACCCTGGTGATACAGGTACTGTGAGAGCCCCCCTGCCTGGTGTGCTGACTCAGCCCGGATCCACCGGCTTGATTCCCGGTTAAGGTCTGCCAGAGGCTGTCACAGACGGCCGAACCTGAGACTTATCGCCGCCCCGCTGAGGCAGTCACAAATGGCGTGTCCGCGTCAGCGCGTGCGTCCGCGCGGTTTTAGCGGGACCGGGGGGAGTTCGGGGGCGGGGAGGGGCGGGCCGTCGTAGCCGTGGACCTGGCCGAAGTCGCGGCCCGCCGTCCAGTCGGCGCGGGCCTGGGCGATGTCGTCGTGGGAGCGGCCGATGAAGTTCCACTACATATCACATAATATCCATCTTCGTGCAGGTCAGGAACGCATCGGACTCTGGTGGGGCCCTACCTGTGGCTGATCAGCAGCTCGGAATGCGGGAAGATCAGAGGCCGGCTCCGGTTGAACCCCTTTCTGCTGTACTTGGCGGGATTCGGGCAGTTGGGCCGCTCTCGTGGGGAAGCATTCGCGCATGGACCTTGGAGTGATAGCCGCACTGGTGGGCGTGCCCACAAGCATCGCCGCCGCCGCGATTGCCTACCCCGTGGGACGCGGTGTCGCCCGTCGTCAGGCCGAGGATCAGCACGTCCAGTGGCTGCGAACCCAGCGCCAGGGGGCCTCCATCCGCCTCACCGACGCGGCCGCCTCCTTCATCGAATCGGCCTCACATGCCTGGGAAGCGGTGGCACGTCCCGAATACGCGCACACCCGTCGGCGCGACATCGAGTCCCGCAAGCGCCTCGATCCGGCCTTGTATGAGCCGCTGAAGACCGCGCTGCGCGAGATGCACAACGCCTTGGCCGCCGTCGCGTTGCACGGCCCGGAGGAGGTGACGGCGGCCGGCCAGAACCTTTACGACGCGGCGATGGACATGACCGGTGAGGTACTGCATCTGGACGCCGAGTGCGTCCAGCGCTCGGTATTCGGCAGCGCTCTTCAGTCTGATGGCTGGACCGAACAGCGCATCCAGACCGCTTTGGACGACCTGGACACTGCCTATGCTCGCCTGGCCGCACCGATCGGTTTACCGGAGTTCAGCGCCCACGCGGAAGCGACCTTGAGCACGAGTGCCGTTCTCACCCACCTCATCCGTTTCGCCACAGTCCTTGAGGATCCGCCCGCAGCATCGGCAGCCCTCAACGACCTGCGCCGGGCTAGCACGGAGCACCCGGAGCTCAGACCGTTCATCGAGCCGTTTCTCGCGTACTCGCCCGTGATCGAGCTGATGGCAATGGTCCGGGCTGAGGAAGAAGGCCAACACATCGACACCGCCCAGGAGCTGGCGACCATCTCCGCGGCGGTACCGGCGGTGCTGGGTGTCTTGGCCAGCCTGCGAGACCTTCTGCAAGATCCTCTGCCCGCCGGTGTAGATCCCGACCAGTTGCCCCAAGAGCTCAGCGGCCTCCTGGGATTCCTCACGGCAATGACGCCTGAATGGGACAAGCCGTTCCAGGTCATGCAAGAGATACAGCAGCACCTGGCTCTGGGGGACGAACTGGCCGCCTCGCCTCCCGATCCCGCGATCGCGTTTTTCACCGGGGCCGCCTGGACAACCCAGCTCACGGCCCTGAGCACCAGAGCCAGGGAAGAGCTCCCTGAGCTCCATACGCTGATACCGCAGGTGGAAACCCTCTTGGATCCACTCTTTGAGGACTTCATCCGACAAGCCAACGCCAATGTCGACACCGCCGGGGAGAAACTCATCCAGGCCCGGATCGCGTTCCTCGACGCAGCACGCGACGCGATCGGCGCAGACGCGGCCAGCTGAGCCAGCGGGCGGCACCCCGCTGCATGAGGCCGTTGCGCGCGCACGCGTAGGACGGTCTTTGGAGGCGTTGGGTCTAACGGGTCTACAGCGGGGCGAGGCGGGTGGCGCGGTCCACGGCGCGCAGCAGTTCGGGCTCCCATCCGGCGCGCGGGGTGAACGACGCCCAGCGGGTACGCCAGTGCCTTGACCAACTGGCGCAGTAGACCAGGGAGACGGACAGCCGAGCCGGGATTCACCACAACCCGCGGGAGGACGCATCTCGCGGATCAATAGCCACTGACCGCCGCGAATCCCGCACGGTATGAACAAGGCCCGGCTTCATGAGAGGAATCTGTTGGTCAATCTCGGAGCAACAAGGGCAGCAAGACCGTGAACGATCCTGACGGGAGCTGAGCTGCCGCCCGGCGGAGTAGCGGGTGGCCGCGGTCGGATGCCCTGGCCCGGCTGAGACCAGTTTCTGAGGCTAGTGGAGCAGAAGTACGGTCCGGTCGTCGGCCAGGGCGCGGATGGGTTCGTACACGACCTCCTCACCGCGAGGGTCGACAGCGGACGTGGGCTCGTCGCAGATGAGCACGGAGGCGTCGTCTCGTGAGGAGGCACGGGCGGCAGCGATGCGTTGCCATGGCCCTCCGGACAGGTAGGTCCCTGCCGCCCCACTGTTGGTTACAGGTCTGACCCGCACATAGGCAGCCGGGCGCATCCCCCTGCTCAGCCACCACTTCGAGATGCGCTCTGGCCTTCACGAGGCGCTCGGTAAATGGCGAAAGTGGCGTACTTGCTTTCGCTATTCTCGCGTGCGGCTTCGGCGAAAATTGCAGCCATCCACCCAATAGGCTCCGCAGACCAGTCAGTTAGGGCGCACATGCCGACCACTTCCTGTGTGCATCGTCCTTCGCGGTGCGGCACCTGGTCGGGATAAAATTCCACAACCCTTTGTCGCAGTTCCGACAACCATGGATTGATGTCGGCCCTGTCTGGAGGGTTGGACATGGTGAGGCGATAAGTCGCGGACACTTTCTCGGCACCGCAGGGATTTTCATACCACTGTGCTGTTGCCAGTAGTGATGCGATGGCCCCCTCACGGGGCGAATTTCTCCCGCCGGGCCTGCGCATGGCATGCAAAGGCAGTGTGATGTCTGCGCCGTCAAGGCGCATCCCTCCCAGTCGATGAGTTGCATCGACTGCGCATGCCACGAAGGGAATTACTGGAAGAGGATCGTGTGACGGCAGTGGAGAAGAGAGAGAAACCTCGTAGGAAGCGATAATTCCTTCTCCTGGTGAATCTTCCGCTTCGCTAGTGTTCCACAGGCCGCCTTCAGCGGTTGCTAGCCACCCCATGGCGGTGGCCCGAGTGGAGAAGGCGCCGTATGGCTCCCAATCGGGGTCTCTATCACCTGTGTGACGACCGTGCAGATCGATCCTCAGGATGTTGTTCGTGGGCACAGTTCCACATTACCGTCTGCAGGGAATTTTGGTTGAGTAGCCATAGCCCTTCTTGGGCGTGTCGGGCATGCCAATAAGATCAACATCGACTCTTCCGCGCCATGCCGTTCTACGGTGGCTGTGGCACGTGAGGCGCACGTTCGTGCTCTTGCTGCGCCCAGACTTCAGGGTGCGCTGCCTCGATGCGCCGCGGTTCTTCCACTTGTTCTGTAATTTCACTTGAAGTTGCAATGTGGCGACAGCCTTAACCCCCCTTGGGCAATTGACGTTCACCCACCACCCATGGCCGGATACGGCATTCTCTCGTTCCTTATAGTGGACCTTGTCGGCTGCTTGATAGAACTTGCAGTGGCGGCTCTGAGTCATAGGCGCCGAAGGCTCCGGAGAGGTGTTCGCGGCTGCAGGCATCGTTCCGATAACCAAGACCGCCGAAGCTGCGGTGGCCATGAGGGTCAATCCTCGTGAAAGGTGAAGCACCATGGTCTCCGTTCACCCTCGGCCGCGATCGCGCCGGCAACCCAAACCCACGAACGCGACAGGAGTATCCCAGCGAAGCGTCGCGGTTAGGTATCACTCACTTGAGTGAAAACCTGAGTTGAAGCCGCGGCGCGTGGGACTCCTGATCGAGGATTTGGCCCAGGGATCAGGCCATCAGCAGTTGGGCCGGGTTGATTTCCAGCGGGGTGGGGTCCACGCCGATGACCACCAGCTCGCCATGAGGGGCGAGCCCGTCCACGGTCGCGGTGATGGCGTCGGAGTTGGATGCGGTGGCCAGGACGGCTTTGGCGCCGCCGAGGGATCGCAGCGCGTCCGCGACGGTGGTGTCGGCCGTGCTGTCGATGTAGTGGTGCGCGCCGAGCTGCTTGGCGAGGTCGCCTTGGTGGCTCCGCGGGCGATGGCCACGGTCTCGAAGCCCATCGCGGCCGCGTACCGCACCCCTAGGTGGCCCACATGGCAGGGCCGAGCCGCGGCACCTCCCGCTCGACGATCTCGAACGCGCCACCGGCGGCAGCGACCTGCGCCACTCGATAGCTACTCACCTTGGTCAGCGCGTTCTGCAGCACTACCGCCGCCAGGGCGACGTCCTTGGCCCGCAGATCGCCTTGCAGACCGCCATGGCCCAGTGTCAGGTGATCGCCGACCTCATCACCAGCTCACCTGAAGCCCTCCGCCCACGGGTGCTGACCGTGTATGCCGAGCTCAGGGACCGCTCCCCGCGGATCACCCAGCGCATCGCCGACCTCTCCGTACGAGCCCCACGCCCTGGCAGCGCAGCCGGGCTGTCCGCAAGCTCAACGACCTTCTGACCCACTACGGCTTGACCGGCAGCTCCAGTACGAACAAGTCGTAGGCCGAGTAGTAGTCGCCCTCGTTTCCGGGAATCCGGCCGACCCGCTGCCACCCCCAGGCGCTGTACACCTTCTGCGCCGGAGCATCCGGTCCCGTCGCCAGCGTCGCCCGCTCCTCGCTCCGGGCGCCGAGCACTGCGTCATGCAGCGTCCGGCCTACCCCCTGGCTCTGCCACGCGCGCCGCACCTCGATCTCCGACAGCACCCACGTCCGCGATCCCGTCTCCTTCAGGACCTCCACCGACGGCTCCGGCTGAACTCCTCCCCACCAGTGCGTATCCCCAGCTGGCAGGGTGTAGCCGAAGACGAACCCGACAAGCTGGCCCTCATCCCGCGCGGCCACCAGGGTGAAGCCGGGCCGCGTGAACTGCTTCTCCGCCCGGTGCCGGAACGCGGTCGTCTTCTCCTCGCCCGGCTCCGTCCCGTACGCGTCCGCGTACGTGTCACACAACTCCTCCAACAGCGTCGTGGCGTCCTCACCGTCGTGGTGCGTAAGGGAGATGGCGTTCATCGTCATGCCGGTAAGGCTAATTCGACTGCCCAGTGGGAACAGGCTCTCTTTCACAAGGCGATTCAAACTTCGGGATGGCTGGTCTAGTAGGTGGTAGCTGGCCTGCCACGCTTGCAGCACGGTCCGTCAGAGGGGCACACACCTCTCGCCGCGTAGGCCCTGCTCGGTCCAGATGACCTTGCCGTCGGAGGTGTAGCGGGTGCCCCACCGGTCGGCGAACTGCGAGACCAGGAACAGCCCGCGGCCGCCCTCGTCCGTCGCTGCCGCGTACCGCAGACGCGGTGAGGTGCTGCTCGTGTCGTAGACCTCGCAGATCAGGCTGCGGTCGCACAGCAGTCGTACCCGGATCGGGCCGGTGGCGTAGCGGATCGCGTTGGTGATCAGCTCGGTTCTGTATGCCAGGTCGCCCAGTCCCCATTCCGTAAGCCGCTGGACAACCGCCGCCCGTATCTTGGCGACCTGGGCGGGGTCGGAAGGCACCTTCCACTCGGCGATCCGGTCCGGCTCCAGTGCCCTCGTACGGGCGACGATCAGCTCGATGTCGTCGCTGGGGCGCTCGGGCAGCAGCGCGTCCAGCACCGCCGTACACGCCTCCTCCGGGGTTCGGTTGGGGTGGGACAGGGCGTCGCGCAGCGTTCCCAGGCCCGTTTCGATGTCCCGGTCGCGCTTCTCGATCAGCCCGTCCGTGTACAGCACCAGTTGGCTGCCCTCGGGCAGCTCCAGCTCGGCCGTCTCGAACGGCAGCCCGCCCAGGCCCAGCGGCGGGCCCACGGGCAGGTCCGGAAATTCGACTGTGCCGTCCGGGTGTCGACGGTCATGGAATTCCCCACCTCAAGTGGGTTCGGCGTCAGTTAGTTCCCCACCTCGCAGTCACGTCTCCCCATGGGGACAGCGGTCGCGCTGGGCGACGTATCGGCTCCCGCTGTCAGCCGCCTGCTGGCGACTCAGGGACAAGACATGCTCATGTAGAGGGCTTGTTCGCCTGACGAGGGTGTGCTGGCGTAGAGCGTCGTGTCCAGTCCGCAGAAGGCGAATCCCATGCGCCGGTAGGCGTGGATCGCCGGGGCGTTGATGTTGGTGACTTCCAGCCAGATGTGCCCTGCACCGCGCTCACGGGCGAACTCGTGGAGGCCAGCAGTTCGCGAACCGGCCGCGCGGTGACGTCGGCGCGGCCGCCGCAGACGGTCGCCGCGGGCCGCGGATCGAGATTGCTCATGGACGAACTTTCCCATCGGAGGGAGATTTCCGCTCGCCCCTGTGGATAACTGTGGACGGGTACATGGCGACCGCCCAGGCGACCAGCGCCGCGCCCAGCAGCCAGCCGCCGAGGATGTCGGTGGGCCAGTGGACGCCCAGGTACGTGCGGGTGAATCCGACGCCGAGCACGGAGACGGCGGCCACGGCGGTGGCCAGGCGCTGCCAGAGGGCGGGGGCGCCGTGCAGCCTCAGCATCCACAGCAGCAGTCCGAAGGTGACGGTCGCGGTGAGGGCGTGGCCGGAGGGGAAGGCGGCGTAGTGGGCCGAGTCCACCGGGTTCGCCCAGTGTGGGCGGGGGCGGTCCAAGAGCGCCTTGATGCCCTGCTGGAGGGCGGTACCGGCGGCGGCCGTGACGGCGACCCACAGGGCGGGCGTCCGCTCCCGGTGGAGCAGCAGCCACAGGACGATCACGGCTGTCAGGGCGCGCATCGTCCAGGGGTCCCAGATCCAGTCCGTCAGCACTCTGTTGGTCTGGGTCCAGCCGGGGTGGTCGAGCGCGGAGCGGTGCAGCGGGACGATGAGGTCCCGGTCCGTGCCCATCAGCGGCCCCCAGCGGGCGGCGACGAGCGCGAGCAGCACGGCGAACAGGATGCTGAGCACCGCTGCCACGCGGAGGGGGCGGGGGTGGGGGGTCTGCGGCTGCATGGTGTCGATGATCGCCGACGCCGGGCGTACGGGGCCAACACGCAGGTGGGCCGTACGCCGGCGGTGGGCCGTACCCCGGAGGCTCAGCCCAGCACCCGCAGCGCCGGGACCAGGGTCACCAGCAGGGGGACGACGGGGACCAGCGCGGCCGCGGCGGTGAGTTGCAGTCGGCGTACGGGGGTGAAGCGCGCCGCGGGGGCCAGGAGCCGGTCCACCCGCTGCGGGACCTGTGCGAGTCCGCTGGGGCAGGGGCCGAACACCCCCCGGTCCTCGTTCAGTTCGACGAGGGCCAGCGCGGTCGTCGTCCGCCCGAACCGCCGTGACGCGGAGTCGTCGGCGGCCAGCTCGACCAGCCGGTGGACCTCGTCCCGGAAGGCCGCGAACACCGGGACCTGCGGAAAGCCCCCGGCGAGCGCGCCGGAGCAGTGCAGCAGCCAGTGGTGGCGGGCCCGCGCGTGGCCCTGCTCATGGGCGATCACGGCGTCCAGCCGACGCCCCTTGAGGCGGCGCAGGGCCGCCGTCGTGATGACGAGCTGGGGCGTGGTGCCCGGCAGCCACCAGGCGTCCGGCTTGTCGCCCTCCAGGACGACGAGCCGCTCCCCGGCGGGCTCCTCACCAGGCAAGACGGGGGAGCGGACGAGGAGTTCGGCGCGGTGCTGCCTGCGCCAGGCGCGGGCCCGGCCGATCTCGCGGCTGAGCATCACGGCGGACCATACGGCGCCGAAGGCCAAGGCGAGGGCGACGGGCGCCGCCCAGGGGCCGTACGCGGACAGCGCGTACGCCTCCACGACACCGCTCGGCGCGGGGGCGAAGACGTTCCCCCGGACGGCCTCCGAGGCCGCCGCCGCGGTGAGCGCCATGGTGAAGGCGCAGCACAGCAGCACTCCGACGACGACGCATTGCCATACCCACAGTGCGAGTACGGGTTCGCGGTCGACCCAGGTGGAACGGGACATCAGGCGCGGCGCCATTGCCGCCACCAGTGCGCCGAGGCCCATCAGCGCGAGCGGGACCATCATGGCCGTCAGCCTATGGTCGTGGCGGTCGGCCCGGGTATGTCCGCGCGGGCGAAGTGACGCACGCCACGGTTTGTGGGCCTCATCACCCGGCGTGCGTCTCGGCAGGATCAGAGCGTCAGCAGCATCGCGATCGTCCCTATCGCCATCGTGAGGCGGCAGGCGTGCCGCAGTTCGGGCGGCGGGCCGATGGCCGTCACCGTGCCGTCCGTCATCGGCAGCAGCCGCAGACCGGAGCGGACGGCGTAGACCGCGAAGTAGGCGAGCAGTACTCCCGTGAGCAGAGGTATGCCGCCTGCCGTCATGGAGGCGTCATGGCTGTGGCCGCCCGTGGGGCGCGCCATCATCGCGAGCGCCATGTACGCCATGGCCAACGCCCCTATGGCGTGGTGCGGATGGTGATGCCCCACCGCCCGTACGGCCGCCACGCCGAACACCGCCGCGAAGACGGGCGGGCCCCACGGCCGCGGGTCCAGGGTGGCGGACGGCACGGCCATCGCCGCCATTCCCCACCCCATGAGCGCCTCGGCGCGCGCACCCCGGCGGCTCGGTCCGGGCGGCTCGCCGCGCACGCGCAGCAGGCAGTACGTGCCGGTGGCGGCGCTCAGCGCGACCAGCAGCCAGCCGATCAGCGGAGGTCCGTGCACGGTACACCTCCCAGTCCGGAGCGCCTCGGACGTACGTATGCAGGGAGGTTGCCCGCGCGCGGACCGGGCTACGGGAGCGCACTGGCGCAGCGGGGGAGCGCGCGGACGCGTCAGTTGTGCTCAGTTGTGCTCGGAGATGAGCACCGCCCGCGTCGACGGTTCGAGCGCCTCGAAGATGTGCGGCAGGTCGCCCGGATAGGCGACATAGTCACCGGGGCGCAGTTCCACCGGTTCGACGGCGAGGCCGACCCGGGCCCGGCCCGTGGCCAGCAGGACGTGCTCCACCACGCCGGGCATATGCGGATCGGAGGCGCGCACCGCGCCCGGTTCGGCGCTGAGGCGGTAGATGTCCCGGCGCGCCCCGGGCGGGCTGGCGGACAGCAGGGCGGCCTTGTATTCGGCCTGCGCGGAGGCGAGCGACGCGCCCTCGTCCGCCCGGATCACCTGGACGCGAGGGCGCGGTGGGTCGAGGAGCTGCGAGGGTGGCACGTCCAGGGTGACGCACAGCGCCCACAGCGTCTCCAGGCTCGGGTTTCCGCTGCCGGACTCCAGCTGGGACAGCGTGGACTTCGCGATTCCGGCGCGCCGGGCCACCTCGGTGAGCGACAGCCCGGCCCGGCCGCGTTCGCGTCGCAGTACAGCTGCGATCGAGTCCATCGGGACCTTGGCCGAAGCCGCCGCCGGTACTTCCTGTGCCATCCGTTCGCTCCATGCGTCTTCTGTTCGGTTTGACGAACGCCGCCTGTGGTGTTCATTATAAGCGTCATGCATTCGATATGGAGAACGCTCGATCGTGTGCTGCTGCGGGACATCGCGCTGGTCTGCCTGGCCATCGGCGTCACCAGCCTGTCGTACGGGGCGATCGCCGTGGCGTCGGGGTTTCCGCTGTGGGTTCCGGCGGGACTGAGCGTGCTGGTGCTCGCCGGGGCGTCGGAGTTCCTGTTCGTCGGGCTGATCGCCGCAGGCGGCAGCCCCCTCGCGGCGGTGCTGGCCGGGCTGGTGGTCAACGCACGTCATCTGCCGTTCGGACTGGCCCTGCCCGATGTCCTCGGACACGGCCGGCGGCGTCTCCTCGGCAGCCATCTGATGAACGACGAGAGCGTCGTCTTCGCCCTCGCCCAGGACGGCATCGCGCGGCAGCGCGCCGCCTACTGGGCCTGTGGCCTGGGCGTTCTCCTGTGCTGGCCGCTGGGCGCGGTGACCGGCGGGCTGATCGGCACGGCCATCGACGACACCGATCTGTTCGGGCTCGACGCGATGTTCCCGGCCATCCTGCTGGCCCTGGTCCTGCCCGCGCTGCGCGACCGCGACAAGCGCCTGGCGGTCCCGGCGGGTGTCGTCATCGCCCTGGCCACCACGCCGTTCCTGCCCGCCGGAGTGCCCGTCCTGCTCGCCCTGGCCGGGGTGGCGCTGGCCGCCGTACCGAAGAAGGCGAACGAGACGAACGACCCCGAGAACGAGACGAACGACCCCAAGGAGGAGCGCCCGTGCCCGGCTCCCTGACCCTGGCCGCCGCGATCCTCGCGCTCGCGGCCGGTACGTTCGCCCTCCGGCTCGCCGGGCCGCTGCTGCGCAGCCGGATCACGCTGCCGCCCCGGGCGGAGAAGCTGATGGAGACCGCCGCCATCGTGCTGCTGGCGGCGGTCGTGGCGACGACGGCGCTCACCGAGGGCCACGGGCCCGCCGGGTTCGCCCGCCCCGCCGGGGTCGCGGTCGCCGGAGTGCTCGCCTGGCGCAAGGCGCCGTTCCTGGTGGTCGTCCTGGCCGCGGCCGCCACCGCCGCCGGGCTGCGCCTGCTCGGCGTGGCTTAAGGCCCGGCTTAAAGGCCCGGTCGGTAGCGCAAGGGGTGGTCCTCGGGGATCTCCACGACCGCGATGCGCACGCCGTCGGGGTCGGCGATCCACATCTCGACCAGCCCCCACGGCTCCTTCTTCGGCGGCCGCAGGATCTCCACGTCCTTGGCCGCCAGCTCCTCGTGGGCCGCCTCCGCGTCCGCGACCTGGAGCCACAGCTGGAGCCCCGGCGCGGGCGGGGTCTCGGAGCGGCCGGAGACCTCCAGGAAGCCGCCGCCCAGGAAGTAGACCGTGCCGCGCTCGGGGCCGGTCCCGAACTCACGGTAGATCGCCAGTCCCAGCGCCTCGCCGTAGAAGGTCCGGGAGCGCTCGGGGTCCGTCGGCCGCAGCAGCGTGCGGCCGCTCAGTACGTGCACCATGTGCGTGACCCTACGCACCCCGCGCCGGGCGGGGCGGCGCTAGGGGGTGTCTTTCGGATCAGGCCGGATCAGCAAGCGGCGTCAGGGGGCACCTCCCCGCGGTAGCTGGGGGAGGCGCGGAGTGCGACGAGCGCGGGGCCGCGAGGTGCCGCCCGCCACGGCAGCGGCTGATGTCACAGCGGCGTCGGGAGCCCGGCATGATCCGGAAGCCATCCCCTAAGGTCCTTTCGACGGATCTCCGGCCGCTAGGACGCACAGCCATGAACGCCCCCAGCACCCACGCGATGAAGACCCCTGCCATGAAGGCCTCCGCCGTGGACACCTCCGCGCTCACCTTCCGCGGGGCCACCGAGGCCGACGTCGGGCCGCTGGTCGGGCTGATCGAGTCGGCGTACCGCGGGGACGCCAGCCGGGCCGGTTGGACGACGGAGGCGGACATCCTGGGCGGGCAGCGCACCGACCCCGAGGGCGTGGCGGCCGTCGTACGGGGCGCGGACAGCCGGATGACGGTCGTCGAGCGGGACGGCGAGCTGATCGCCTGCTGCCAGCTGGAGCGCCGCGGCGGGCACGCCTACTTCGGCATGTTCGCGGTCCGCCCCGGCCTGCAGGGCGGCGGCCTCGGGAAGGCGGTCCTCGCCGAGGCCGAGCGGTTCGCGGCCGCCGAGTGGGCCGCCCGTGAGATGCATATGACCGTGATCACCGCCCGCGAGGAGTTGATCGCCTGGTACGAGCGGCGCGGCTACGCCCGTACGGGACGGACGACCCCGTTCCCGTACGGCGATGAGCGCTTCGGCCTGCCGCGCCGCCCGGACCTCGCGTTCGAGCTGCTGGTCAAGCCGCTGGTCTGGTCCCTAGAACCTCACGCCGTGTAGCGCACCGCCCGGCGGATCTCCGGGAAGTCGGTGGTGCCGCCGTCGAGGCCGAGGCCGCGGGCCAGCTTCAGATGGTCCGGGGTGTTGACCGTCCAGCCGATGACCTTGAGGTCGGCGGCGTGGGCGCGCTCCACCAGCTCCAGGGTCAGCCGGCGGATGTTGAGCACCAGCGTCCGGGCGCCGACGGCGTGCGCCCGGTCGATGGCGTCGAGTCCGTAGCGGCTGGCCACCAGGGCGGTGCGGGCGCTGGGCAGCAGGGTGCGGATCTCGGCGAGGGCCTCGTCGTGGAAGGAGATCACGTCGACCCGGCCGAGCAGATCGCGGCTGGTCAGCACCTCGGCCAGGGCCCGGGCGGCGGCCACGTCCTTGATCTCGGCCTGGATCGGCGCCTGCACCGCGTCCACGACCTCCTCGAAGACCGGGATCCGCTCACCGTCCCCGGCGTCGAGTTCGCGCAGCTCGGCGAGGGTGAAGTCGCTGATGGGGCCCTTGCCGTCGGTGGTGCGGTCGACGTGGGCGTCGTGCATGACGACCAGTGCGCCGTCCTTGCTGAGGTGCAGGTCCAGTTCGATGACGTCCAGGCCCTCGTGCTCGGCCCGGACGAATGAGCGCAGGGTGTTCTCCGGCTCGACGCCCATCACTCCGCGGTGTCCGATGGTGAGAAAGGTCAACGTGATCTCGCTCTTCTGTCGGGCTTTGTGTCGGTTTTCGGTTGTGTGTGGAGTCACGGGCTGTCCGGACCGGCGCTCAGCCTAACGGCCGACTCCGGCAGGGCCGCTCAAGCACGGCCGTGGCATGGTCCGGGGCGGATGGGGCAGGAAAAACAGCGGCGGGACGGAGGTGACGCAGGACGATTTCCGTTGCCCGCCCTTGAGTGGCGAGGTCATCCACGGATACGGTGTCTACACGGAAGGTTCTCCGGTGAAGGAGTCGTCATGACGGAAATTCTTTCGTCCGCCATAGCGGACGGTGGCATTCTGCCTGCGGAGCGTGTGATCGAACACCAGGCCTGGCCATCCCTCAAAGGTGCTGTAGAAACGATTCGCCCCTGGCAGTCCAAGGACGGTTCCATCGACTTCGACGCCGAGGGGGCACCACCGGCCCACCGCGCCCGCGACACCCTCGAAAGGGTGATCGCGGCCATCGAGGAGCTGGCCCCGCTGCTCCCGCACGACGCCGCGTACCACCGCGCGCTCGTCGCCGATCTGCGCCGCTGGGCCGACGACGGCTTCGGCGTCCCCGACTTCCTCGACTCGCTGCTCGCCTTCCAGCCCGCCAAGACGCGCGCCGACGGCCTCCAGCACCTCGTCGTCTTCCCCATGTACACGCAGAACGGCAACCCGAACCGCAATCTGGAGGCGGTCGTCCTGCGCATGGTCTGGCCCGACTGGCTGGCCGAGCTGGAGCGCACCCGCTTCGACAACCCGCTCTACCTCGGTCTCGCCTTCGAGGACTTCACCTCCGGCTACGACACCAACTCGGCGGTGCTCTTCCCGGAGACCATCGCCGTGCGCGAGGCCCCCGAGCGCTTCACCTGGGGCGGCATCTTCTGCGACCGCGAGGCCGCCCGCTTCCGCCGGGTCAGCGAGGCCGCCGTCCGGGCGCTGGGCATCGAACTCCCCGACGACATCCGGGACATGCTCGCCGACCAGCGGCGCTGCCAGGAGGCGTTCGCCCTGTGGGACATGGTCCACGACCGCACCCACAGCCATGGCGACCTGCCGTTCGACCCCTTCATGATCAAGCAGCGCCAGCCGTTCTGGATGTACGGCCTGGAGGAGCTGCGCTGCGACCTCACCGCCTTCAAGGAGGCCGTGAAGCTCGACGCGGAGGGGCTGGCCCAGGCCCGGGACGTCCAGTACGCCGTGATCTTCGACCGGATGTTCCGGTTCCCCGTCACCGGTGAGCGGGTCCGCAACTACGACGGACTCGGCGGCCAGTTGCTGTTCGCCTATCTCCACCAGCACGACGTCGTACGCTGGACGGACAACACCCTGCACATCGACTGGTCGTGCGCCGCGCAGGTCACCAACCAGCTGTGCGGTGAGATCGAGAAGCTGTACCGGGACGGCATCGACCGGCCCAAGCTCGTCCACTGGTTCAAGGCGTACGAGCTGGTGTCGACGTATCTCGCCCCGCACCCCGGCTCCGTCTGGGCCAAGGGCCCCGACGCGCTGGACCTGACCCAGCCGCCGCGCAAGCTCGTGGACGACGTGCTCCCCGACGAGTTTCCGCTGAGCATGTTCTACGAGGCGCTCGCCAAGAAGCTGCGGGACGTGGTCGCCTCGACCAAGGGCATCACGGCGGGCGACGACGACATACGAGCGGCCGCGTGAGCCGTAACACGGCGAACCGTCCCACAGCAGAGGAGACAGCGAGCATGACCACACCGACGTCGAGCCCGAGCCCGAACGAGCCGGGCGGCAGGACGCCGCTGGACGGCGCCGTGGTGGCGGTGGCCGGTGCGGCGGGCCCGGCGGGCCGCGCCACGCTGCTCCGCCTCGCCGAGGCCGGTGCCACCGTCGTCGCCTCCGACTCCGACCCCGCGCGGCTGGCCGAGGCCGTCGACGCGGCGCGCTACGCCCACGGCGGCGCCCGCGTCACGGGGGAGACGGTCGACCTGCTCGACCTGAACGCCACCCGCGCCTGGGCCGACCGGACCGAGAAGGAGTTCGGCCGCGTCGACGGCCTGGTCCACCTCGTCGGCGGCTGGCGCGGCAGCAAGACCTTCGCCGACGCCCCCCTCGCCGACTGGGACACCCTGCACAATCTGCTGATCCGCACCGCCCAGCACACCTCGCTCGCCTTCCACGACGCCCTGCGGCGCACCGGCAACGGCCGCTACGTGATGATCAGCGCGGCGGGTGCGTCCCAGCCCACCGCCGGAAACGCCGCGTACGCCGCCGCCAAGGCCGCCGCCGAGGCGTGGACGCTCGCGCTCGGCGACTCCTTCCGCAAGCTGGGGGGCGAGGGCGGCCCGGCGGCCGCGGCTGTCATCCTGGTGGTCAAGGCGCTGGTGCACGACGCCATGCGCGCGGAGCGCCCCAACGCGAAGTTCGCGGGCTTCACCGACGTCACGGAGCTGGCCGAGGCCATCACCGGAGTCTGGGAGCGGCCCGCCCGGGAAGTGAACGGAACCCGCCAGTGGCTGACCCCCAAGCCGTGAGCACCGACGCGCGCCGTCATCACGACCCCGAGGTACGCGGCTTCGCCAGCGACAACTACGCGGGCGGCCACCCGGAGATCCTCGCCGCGCTCGCCCTCGCCAACGGCGGCCATCAGGTGGCCTACGGCGAGGACGACTACACCGCGCATCTGCAGCACGTCATGCGCAGCCACTTCGGCCCCTACGCGCAGGCGTTCCCGGTCTTCAACGGCACCGGCGCCAACGTCGTCGCGCTCCAGGCGCTCACCGACCGCTGGGGCGCGGTCATCTGCGCCGACACCGCGCACATCAACGTCGACGAGTGCGGTGCGCCCGAGCGGGTCGGCGGGCTGAAGCTGCTCACCGTGCCCACCGAGGACGGCAAGCTCACCCCCGAGCTGATCGACCGCGAGGCGTACGGCTGGGACGACGAGCACCGGGCGATGCCGCAGGTCGTCTCGATCGCGCAGAACACCGAGCTGGGCACCCTCTACACGGTGGACGAGATCCGCGCGATCTGCGAGCACGCCCATGAGCGCGGCATGAAGGTCCACCTCGACGGGGCCCGGATAGCCAACGCGGCCGCGGCGCTGGATGTGCCGATGCGCTCGTTCACCAATGTGCCGGGCGTGGACGTGCTGTCCTTCGGCGGTACGAAGAACGGCATGCTCTTCGGCGAGGCCGTGGTCGTCCTCGACCCGGACGCGGTGCGCGCCATGAAGCATCTGCGCAAGCTGTCCATGCAGCTGGCGTCCAAGATGCGGTTCGTCTCCGTCCAGCTGGAGGCGCTGCTCGCCCGCGATCTGTGGCTGCGCAACGCGCGCCACGCCAACGCGATGGCCCAGCGGCTCGCCGAGGGGGTGCGCGCGGTCGACGGTGTCACGATCCTGCACCCCGTCCAGGCCAACGCGGTCTTCGCCCGGCTGCCGCACGACGTGAGCGAACGCCTCCAGAAGCGGTTCCGCTTCTACTTCTGGGACGAGGCGGCGGGCGACGTGCGCTGGATGTGCTCGTTCGATACCCGGGAAGAGGACGTCGACGGCTTCGTGGCGGCCCTTCAGGAGGAGATGAAGCGCTAGCGGTTTCCCTGCCCGGTGGCCGTTCCCTCCGGGGGACGGCCGCCGGGCACCGGCTATTACCGCCCGCGGTCCAGGGCGATGGCCTCCGCCGGGGTGGGGGCCGTACCGCCCAGGTGGGCCGGGACCCACCAGGTGTCGTCCGGGTCCTTCGGCCGCACCGGATACGCCCGCTGCGCCGCCTCCAGCAGCTCCTGCACCCGCCCCCGCACCCGGTCGGTGAGTGTGTCGGACGGCTCCGTCGGGTCGGCCTCCATCGGCTCGCCGACCCGCATCGTGATCGGGAAGTGGTTGCGGCCCAGCGAGCGCTTCTGGCCCTTGGTCCACAGCCGCTGCGTCCCCCACAGGGCCATCGGCAGCACGGGGACGCCCGCCTCCTGGGCCAGCCGGGCCGCGCCCGACTTGAAGTTCTTGAGGGTGAACGAGCGCGAGATCGTCGCCTCCGGGAAGACGCCGATGATCTCGCCGGAGCGCAGGGCCTTGAGGGCGTGCTTGTAGGCGTCCATGCCCGCCGCCCGGTCCACCGGGATGTGCTTCATGGCCCGCATCAGCGGCCCGGACACCTTGTGCCGGAAGACCGCCTCCTTCGCCATGAACCGCACCAGCCGCTTCGCCGGGCGTGCGGTGAGCCCGGCGAACACGAAGTCGAGATAGCCGATGTG
Organism: Streptomyces sp. NPDC059850; assembly: GCF_042731515.1. NCBI lineage: Bacteria > Bacillati > Actinomycetota > Actinomycetes > Kitasatosporales > Streptomycetaceae > Streptomyces > Streptomyces sp. NPDC059850. Next base: position 2,831 of record NZ_JBHWJI010000004.1, on the reverse strand, counting down.
GTTGCTCACCAGAACCGCGCCACCCCGCTCAGGGACATTCTCGATGCCCTTCATGTCGATACGCAGGTCCAGCGCCTTGAACATGGTGCGGGCCGCGCCGATCACCGGCGGGTAGACGAGCTCTGCCATAGAGGGACCCTTCATCGTTTTCCCTGGGAGGGCTCTCCCGGCGGAAGTTACGCAGCCGTAGGTTTCCCGGCTTCTGGCAGATGGTGCCCTATGTCATCTCTCTGTGCTAGCGCGGGCCCCCGCCAGTCCGCGAGATCCTCATCACGTCAGGCTCTGGGGAATCCCCTAAAGGCCCGTATCGCTGCACCCTATGACGGCGTCGAATCCGGAGGACAGCGTGCGACACGTGCAGGGGCAGAGCGAGGCAGACGGGGGCGAACGGCTCGGGGCCGCCCAGCTCGGAGCGGAACTGGGTGCCCGGGCCACCTTCGTCCAGTTCTCCAGCGCCTTCTGCCAGCCCTGCCGGGCCACCCGGCGGGTCCTGGCCGAGGTGGCCGACATGGTCGATGGCGTGGCTCATCTCGAAATCGACGCCGAGGCGCATCTGGACCTCGTACGGATGCTGGACATCGTGCGGACGCCCACCGTGCTGGTGCTCGACGCGCGGGGCCGGATCGTGCGCCGCGCGGCCGGACAGCCGCGGACGGCGGACGTCATCGCGGCGCTCGGCGAGGCGGTCTGATCCGGTGTGAGATCCCGGTGGATGCCCTAGTCGCGGAATGCCCTCCACCGGTCCGTACTTGACGGTGCGCTGCGGGAATCGTCAGGGTGACGTCATGCGGCCTGGACTTCTTCTTCTCTACGGACGCGTACACGTGGATCTCGTGCGGACCGCGAGTGCGCGGTGTCCGGGCGGGTGAGCGACGACGACAGCACGGCTCCCCCCGCTCGTATCCCACCGCAGAAGGACAGGTTCATGACTGCCTCGCCCGACCTCGGCACGCCCCGGCTCAGCGCCCCCGAACTCTTCCGTTCCGTCTTCCGCAGGCACGCCGCCGGTGTCGCGGTGGTCACCGCGCACGGGGATCACCCCGTCGGCTTCACCGCGACGTCCCTCGCGTCCGTCGCCGCCGAGCCGCCGCTGCTGTCGTTCGGCGTCGGCAAGAACTCCTCCAGCTGGCCGGTGATCGCCGAGGCCGAGCACGTCGGTGTGCACGTCCTGGGCGAGCACCAGCGGGAGCTGGCCGCGACGTTCGCGCGCAGCGGAGCGGACCGCTTCGGCCCGGACACCGGCTGGCACACCGGACCCGAGGGGGTGCCGGTGCTGGACGGGGTGCTGGCGTGGCTGGTGTGCCGGGTGGTGGCCCGGATACCCGCCGGGGACCACCGCGTGGTGATCGGCGAGGTCGTCGCGGGCGACCCGGCGGGAGCGGGCCGTCCGCTCCTGTACCACCAGGGGCGCTTCAACGCGCTGCGCGACTGAGCCGCCGCTGATCGTCCGTTGGCAAGGTCACAGTTCAACCGGGTTGCGTACGGGTAACACCCTGGGTGTACTGGCGAGTAATATTTCGTTCGGTGCATGGGCCGTCCCCGGCCGCCAACCGACCGGGAAGAGCCCCCGAGGGCGCCTATGCTGCCAGCACAAGGCAGCCCGGAAGAGACGATGCAGTAGGAGAGCCGGCGTGAGCTTGAGGATCGTTGTCTGTGTGAAGTACGTGCCCGACGCCACCGGCGACCGGCACTTCGCCGAGGACCTGACGCTCGACCGTGACGATGTGGACGGCCTGCTCTCGGAGCTGGACGAGTACGCGGTCGAGCAGGCCCTCCAGATCGCGGACGAGGCGGACGACGCGGAGATCACGGTCCTGACCGTGGGCCCCGAGGACGCCAAGGACGCGCTGCGCAAGGCGCTGTCGATGGGTGCCGACAAGGCCGTGCACGTCGAGGACGACGATCTGCACGGCACCGATGCGCTGGGCACCTCGCTGGTGCTGGCCAAGGCGGTCGAGAAGACCGGCTATGACCTGGTCGTCTGCGGCATGGCCTCCACGGACGGCACGATGGGCGTGCTGCCGGCGATCCTCGCCGAGCGCCTGGGCGTCCCGCAGGTCACGCTGCTGTCGGAGGTCTCGGTCGAGGACGGCACCGTCAAGGGCCGCCGCGACGGCGACACCGCGACCGAGCACCTGGAGGCGTCGCTTCCGGCGGTCGTGTCGGTGACCGACCAGTCCGGTGAGGCCCGCTACCCGTCCTTCAAGGGCATCATGGCGGCCAAGAAGAAGCCGGTGACCTCCTGGGACCTGTCCGACCTCGACATCGAGGCCGAGGAGGTCGGCCTGGAGGGTGCCTGGACGAAGGTCGACGGCGCCGAGGAGCGCCCGGCCCGCACGGCGGGCACGATCGTCAAGGACGAGGGTGAGGGCGGCAAGCAGCTCGCCGCCTTTCTCGCGGAGCGGAAGTTCGTCTAAAAGAGCTTCCTGGCCGGTCAGAAGTTCATCTGAGCCGCGCCGCCCCCTAGTCACCCCGCACTCGCAGGAGAGAAGAAGTCCCATGGCTGAAGTCCTCGTCTATGTCGACCACGTGGACGGCGCCGTCCGCAAGCCCACCCTGGAGCTGCTGACGCTGGCCCGCCGCGTCGGCGAGCCCGTCGCCGTCGCCCTGGGCGCCGGTGCCGCGGACACCGCCGCCACCGTCGCCGAGTACGGCGCGGTGCGGGTGCTGACCGCCGATGCCCCGGAGTTCGCCGACTACCTCGTCGTACCGAAGGTGGACGCGCTCCAGGCCGCGTACCAGGCCGTGAGTCCGGCCGCCGTGCTGCTCCCGTCCTCCGCGGAGGGCAAGGAGATCGCGGCCCGCCTCGCGGTCCGTATCGGCTCGGGCAT